>JANOKO010000930.1:0-1512 GCA_031419335.1 Planctomycetota bacterium | reverse complement strand
CTCGGCCAGCCGCTGCGCGATGAAGGTAGCGATCTTGAGCCGCTCGGCGTCGCTGGCCAATGATGTGGTATCGAGTGAGACCAGCAGCTCCGCCCCGGCGTCACTGCCGGTCGCCATAATGATCGGCAGAAACTCAGACGGGTGGGAGCTGACAATCGTGGCGACATTCGGGTCGGCGGCCACTGTCTTGACCGCTAGATGATTGCGGAGCGCGATGCGGACCGTGTGAACGAGTTGCGTGTCCTTTGGATCGGCGGACTGCCACGTCTTCCAGAGTGCCTCGACTTGATCGGGACTTGGGTGCCTTCCCAGAGCATCGGTCGCAGCGCGACGAACCATGGCATGCTCATCGGCCAGGAGCTGCAGCGCAGCGTCCGATTCCGAGGTCCGCCATCGGAGCCGCTCCGAGAGCAGTCGAGCCAGATGGGTTCGCACGACCGGTGATCGATCGTGAACCAATTGATCGCGAAGCGAATCATCCAGACCACCGCTCCGCTCCAGAATCCACAGCCCACACGCCCGCAGTTCCGCGGACTCCGAGTTTTTCATCGCAGCTTGGACCGGCCCAATCACCTCGCTGAACAACCGAAAGCGATCAAGAATCTCGTTGGTAGCCAGGGTTCGCACTGTGATGTTCGGACTAGCCAGCGACTCGATCAGGCTCTTGAGATCCGCCGTTCGCAAGTTCACCGGCAGAGGCGGCGTGGCTCCCTCACCCGTGTAAACAATCCGCCAGACGCGGCCTTTGTTCCGGGTGCGGCGGGGGTTGTTGAGGGGCACCTCATAATGCCCGATGACCGCGTTGTAGAAGTCGGCCACATACAGCGCCCCATCCGGTCCGAGTTTCACATCGACCGGGCGAAACCACCCATCGTCACACGTGATGAAGTCGGGCTGGCTGTTGACGAGCAGCGTCGAGCCGTGCGTGTCGAGCTTGTCGCGGTGGACCTGCCCATTGACCGGATTGCACAGGTACAAGCACTCCTGAAACTCCTTCGGGAACTGCGGGGCCTGATACCACGCGACGCCGCAAATGCCGGTCGAGCCGTGGCTGTGGTCGATCATGTCGGGACCGAACCCCAGGCCATCATGCGGCTTACCGAAGCTGCTGTAGTACGCCCCGCGGACCAGCATCGTCAGCGGCATCGAATGACAATCCGCCGTGAAGGCATTCCCCCAGTGGTCGAAGCACAGCCCGAACGGGTTCACCTGGCCCCATGTGAACTGCTCGATCGCGGAGCCATCAGCCTTGAACCGAAAGGTGTTCCCCGAGTTCAGGGTCAGCGACTGACCATTCTTTCCCGTGATGTTCGAGGTATTTCGAAATCCATGCGTGGCATAGACCCAGCCATCAATCCACCGCGTGAACGACGACGCCATGCCATGCGTGTCGACGTTCCCAATCTTGCCGTACAGGACTTCCTGGTCCTCTGAGACTCCATCCTCATCGCGGTCGTAATACCGAGTGATGTTCGGGATGCTAAAGACGATCGCTCCGTCGCGCGTGGGCAC
>JANOKO010000929.1:0-4765 GCA_031419335.1 Planctomycetota bacterium | reverse complement strand
CTGCGCCGCAAACACGACGGCCCCCCCGGCCCCGAAGTGATGTGGCGCGGCCTCCGCCGCGTCTTCGACTTCAGCCTGGCCTGGGCCACGTACCATGCCCTGGAAGGCAAGACTTGTGTATAAGGATGAGAGCTCCGGCTTCGGAACGCCTATCCTCGAAGCTCTGCTTCGCCGAACGTCTCGCGACGTGGAACGACAGGCCGTTGCGACATGGACCAATGGTGATTGTTCGAATTCGGAAGGAGTGTGGTCCCCATTGTACGAAGAATCCCCCGGGATTCTCGCCCTGAAGGGCCCAGGGCGCAGCCCCGGGAACACATGGCCTCCTCAACCGATCAAGACCCAACGGGCCGTCAATCGCTGGCGAAGTCGAGTGACGGCCCGTTGGGCCTTGAGGAAAGTTTGGCATCCGATTTCCCAGGGCCGTGCCCTGGGCTGTCGAGTCAGGCCCCGTGGGGGCCGAGGAGCGAAAACCTGCGAAGGATCGCGACCACACTCATTCGAAAGTCAACTCCATCGGCGGTGAAGAGGAGCTTCGGAGAGATGCAGCCCCAGCGGAGCTGGGGACTGAGACGAAGGTAAGACGGCCTTTCCAGGCCGTCTTACGGAAAACTCGGTTACGTGCCCAGCATCTCCGGGAACGCCCTACGGAACTTGGCCAGCTTGGGTTCGATGACAGCGGCGCAGTTGGGCTGGCCCTCGTGACGGCGGTAGTAGTTTTGGTGTTCGACTTCGGCGGAGTAGAAGGCTGTGAATGGTTTCACTTCCGTCACGGCGGGGTGGCCGAGAGCGGCTTCGACCTCTTGAATCAACTGCAAAGCGGTTGTTCGTTCCTCGTCAGATTGGGTGAAAATCACTCTGGGTGGCCCCGGTTGGCTGCTTTGAGCCTACCGGGGCGGCGTAGCCGGAGGAGGTTCTGGCACGGAGAATCTCGTTCCAACAATCCTCTTGTGCCAATGCACACCGGCAGGCTCCAAAGCGAGCCAACCGGTGCCATCCCGGTGGTGGCCAAGTTGATGGAGCAACCGGGTGTCGGGACCGTGACGGCGACGGTGATGCGGGCGGTGATCGGACGGTTCGACCGCTTCCGTTCGGGGAAGCAACTCTCGAAGTATTGCGGAGTCACACCTTGCAATTCTTCGAGTGGAAAACGGCAGGCCGATGCGGGTCTGGTTGAGTCGGGAAATGACATCTTGCGTCCGATGTTAATTCAACTTGCGAAGCGGTTGCCGCGACATGAGCCGCGCTGGAAGGAGTTCCGCGAGTCATTAAGAAAGACGAAGGGGGCGAACGTCGTCTCAGCGGCGAATGCCCGCGTGCTGCATGCCGGATACAAGGCGCTGGGGTGATTCGACTCGATTTCAGACGCCTTGCCCCTCTCGTAGAGCTGCTGTCTCAAACAATCCTGGAGCAAGACGTTCCTTCGCGACCTTGACCGCCTCATGATCGAGATCGAATCCCAAGTAGTTCCGATTGACTGATTTTGCGGCCACAAGTGTGGAACCACTGCCGCAGAACGGGTCGAGGACCAGTTGCCCAGGCAATGTCGTCAACTCAATCAAGGCTCGAAGTAGCTTGACTGGTTTCTGGGCAATATGAAGACCCCCTTCACCTTTCGAAAAGCCAGATCGGAGTACGTTATCCGGAGATTTCTCGTAGCTGACGAATGCATGCTCGTTGAAGGCCCCCACATCGTGGGCCAGCACGTTGTCTGCGATGGTTGTTCCGATCACATACGGTTTCACGAACCACAAGATCGGTTCAAATGTGGGACGGAGATTGCCAACTCGCCAACCCTCCCACTTATCCGCGTTCGCATCATCTCCACGCCTCTGGAAAACGACGCTGACCCGCTGTGCCCGGTGAGGTGCCGACTCTCGCAACCAAGCGAGCTGGTCTTTGAATGTGAAACCTGCATCTTCAAATGCGACGACGCAACGATGAGACAAACGTCGGCCAGCAAAAACCAGCGCCGAACCTCCGGGTTTCAGGATTCTCAGCCATTCTGCTGCGAAGGATTCGCACCACCGCTGATACTCAATCGGTATCTGTCGATCCGCTTCTGACCACCCATTGAGAGGTTTTCCTCTTCGTCGAAACACGGCCCCTGCCTTCACTTGTGCCGGACTTGAGCCGAGAAGCGATGAATTCGTGTTGCTGTGAAGTACATCCCACTCATCAGCGCCGATGCCGTAGGGAATGTCGCTCAGGATGAGATGAGTGCTGGATGGCTCCAGTTCCCGGACGGCGGCAATGCCATCGGTGGCACACACCGAATTCAACTGGTACTTCAGTGTCATGAATTCAGTTTCCGAGTAGGTTTCCGTGCTCGACCCGTTTGACCTGTGCCATGCGTGAGTTGAGTCCCACAGCTCGAATCAACTCATCCAACGCTTGCTGGTGGGAAAGCCCCAGTAGTCGGTCGCATTCCGCCCGCAGGTATGTCAACGCTTCGTCCTTGGCAAAGCTCAGGGCTTCCAGCGATGCCGTCTTCTCGACGGTCCAGAGATCCATATCGGTCTTCAGGACGGTTAACAGAGACTGATTGATTCCCATCCAATAGTCGATGGCATTTTTACTCGGGAGTAGTACAGAGACGCTCTTCAGCACCACACCGAGCGATTTCGTGGCGGCAGCACAGTTTCGACGATTGGCCATGCCCACCAACACTGCCAAATGGGAGTAACTGAGAATACACACATTGCGGGCAATGGCCTGTTGATAAATCTGACTTGTTCGATTCGGCAGTTGATAGATCTGGCAAACCACAACAGCGTAGTCAAGGCCATTACGCCATCCGTCCATGGATTGAATCTTAAAGTCCTTTTGGTTCTTGGCCGTCCGGCTGAGTCGAAAGGCTTTGGCGTCTGCCACGAGCGAGTACCCGCCACCACGTGCTTGCACATCGGCGACATCTCCGCGAGCTGTGATGACAGTGCTGTTCAGTCCGATGGCTGTCAATGATTCAGACAGAACAGCATCGGTGTATTTTGAATACAGATTTTCTTCAGAGGAGTCGTGCCCGTAGTGCTCGGGCATCGCCCCGCACAACCTCAAATGATCAGCAAGGCATCAGTCCCGTCCTGACTGATCTCGGCACGAAGCTCCGCAATCATCTTGTTCGAGTCATCGCCGAACGAACCGCTGAGCTTCGCCAACTCAGAGACCCAGTATTTCCGACGCTTTCTGGCTTCCGACTTCATGGGGCTCCTCCCTCCTTGTAATCGTGAGACACTGAACCTCCAGTGGATGGTCTGCAACTTCACAAATTCGAATGGAAATCTGACACGAAAGCCGAACTCCTTGTGTTGATGCTACATCAGCCCGTACGCCTTCAGCGTCCGCTCCAACTTCGCCCGGTCCGCTTCCGGAAGTTCGGTCAGCGGCAGCCTTACATCGCCGGTGTCGCGACCGAGACGCTGCATCGCGGCCTTGATCGGGATCGGGTTCGTGGCGAGGCTCAGCAGATCGCGGCAGAGCGGGAAGAGCTGGCCATGCCAGCGCTGGGCTTCGGCGATGTTGCCAGACTTCCACGCGGCGAGCATCGATTTCACATCCCTCGGGACGATGTTGCCGACGACCGAGACGACCCCGCTGCCTCCCAGGGCCAGCAGCGGCAGCGTCAGGCTGTCGTCGCCGGAGAGGACGCTCAGTTGGCTTCCCGCGAGAATCCACGAGGCCTGGTCCATGTTACCGGTCGATTCCTTGACAGCGACTACGGTCGGGATCTCGCCGATGCGGCAGATCGTGTCGGCTTCGATGTTCTTCGCGGTGCGACCGGGGATATTGTAGATCACGATCGGCAGGGAACTGGCTTCAGCAATCGCGGCGAAGTGGCGGTAGAACCCTTCGGCCATTGGTTTGTTGTAGTACGGACCGACGACGAGAGCCCCATCGGCTCCGGCCTTCTCAGCGGCCTTCGTCAGGCGAACTGCCTCGCTAGTGCTGTTGGAACCTGTGCCCGCCATGACCTTAATCTTACCCGCCGCTTGTTCGCATGTGATGGCGATCACGCGATCATGCTCGTTGTGGTCCAGCGTCGGGCTCTCGCCTGTCGTGCCGCAGGGGACGAGACAGTCGGTCCCCTGAGCAATGTGCCAGTCGACCAGTTTCCGCAGCGCGGCCTCATCGACTTTGTCACCCTTGAATGGTGTCACGATAGCAACGGACAGACCGGCGAACAGCTCCCCTTTACGGGCCATGGCGAACCTCTTGCGTGGGCGTTTCCGCCCGAACCAACAGTCGAAACCCAGAACGAACAGAAAATGGTAACGAACCGCATCACGATTGTCTTCCGGACCCGTTTCGGTGTCGCTGACCCGCTTACCCGCTGACCCGAGATTCGGTTTATTGCGGTAGCTGCGTATGGTCCGTGAGTGTTGTTTGAAAAGGAAAGGTATGGATGACGATGAATCGCGCGGACCCTGATGTTTCGGTCGCAGGTCCCAGCACACCGATTTCCAAATTAGCAGTCCCTTGGAATCCAATGGTCGTAATCTTGCCGTTGAAGGAGTAACTGCCATCCCGTTCCGGACGGACGGGGCATGGAAAGCTGAAATTTCCTGCAAAATCGACGCCTCGAATGCACATCACGACCCCTTGGGGCTGTTTTTGTACCGGTGTGACGGCTTGAAATTTTCCCTCAATCAGCAAGTTCTTATACGGCACCAAGAGGACGGGCCGTTCGTGGGTCACTCTCCCATCGATGGTCAATGCCGTCAGTCGATACTGGCTCTGATCCGCAGGTGCGGAAACCAGAGGGGCA
>JANOKO010000928.1:0-3497 GCA_031419335.1 Planctomycetota bacterium | reverse complement strand
TTGAATGACGCTTCAAACAACCGACGCTTCCGAGCCATCTCAATGAACCTTCAGAGAACCAACCACGACTCCCCAAGTTGTCCCCGATTCCAACCCCTCTTTCCATCTAGCCCCGTGGTCCAAAAAACGGGGTCCACTTCAGTTGTTCCCGATCCTGCGGCATGCTCAATTCGAGGATTTGCTGAATCACAACTTCGCCGACCCGGTGAGCGGACTACTCCGGGCGATCCTTCCGGAAGAGGAGATTGAGTGCCTGATCGAGATCACCGTCCGTCCGGCTTCGAAGCTTCGACTGCACCGAGCCAGTAGCGCTGTTTTCCTGTTGGAGCGGGAGTTCTTCCAGCGGCATCATCGGCTCGCCGGATATTTCGCGAGAACCGCGACTCGGGAAGGACGCTGGCGATTGGCTTGGATTCTCGGTCTGGCCGCGAGATGTTCGCCCCAGCCGTCGCATTCGAAACTGGAGACATCGACCAGCCGACTGCATGAGCGCGAGGACGATCTGCAAGCAGCTGCCGACAAACTCGGCGGGCATCTGTTCGACGTGCAGCTGCGGCTCATTGTCGAGGCATCACCGTCGCTCAGGCCGCAGGCGTTCGACCGTCTCCGCCGTATGGAAGGTGCCCTTGGGGCGTTCACGCGGTCGCGGCTCGCCACATTCGTTGCTCGACCCGTAGTCAGGACCCCCAAGTCCGGACCGAACGGACGTAGGCGTCCGTTCTACAGTCACTCGCGTTCATCGTTCTTATTATCCCATGAGGAACTCGCCACGCTCTGGCACCCGCCGACCTCCACAGCCCAGGCCGAGCGGATGCACTCGACGGAGTTCCGGGAGCTGGAAGCTCCCCTGAAATTCCACTCGGAAGAAGAAGGGGCGGTCGCTCTCGGGCGGGTGCGGTTTCGCGATGACCAGCGGATCGTCACGCTGGGACCAGAGGACCGACGACGGCACCTATACATCGTCGGCAAGACCGGCATGGGCAAGACGACGCTGCTCCAGGGCATGATCGCAGCTGATATGCGAGCCGGTCGCGGGCTGTGTCTGGTCGACCCGCACGGCGACCTCGCGGAGAACATCGGAAGCATCATCCCGCGAAACCGGACCAACAACGTCATCGTATTCGACGCAGCCAATCGCGACCGCGTGCTCAGCTTCAACCCGCTCGCCTGCCGCGACCCGACCCGCATCGATCAAGTCACCTCGGGCGTTGTCAGTGCCCTCAAGAAACTCTACGACAGCTGGGGGCCACGGCTCGAAGACACGCTTCGCAACGCCGTCTTCGCCACGGTCGAACGCGGCGGAAATCTATTGTCATTGTTGCAGCTACTCGGTGAGAAGACCTTTCGTGAGCGGACCGTCCCGCTGATCCGCGACCCGATCGTGCGGTCGTTCTGGGTGCATGAGTTCGCGTCATGGTCCGACAATTATCGCACCGAGGCCGTCGCCGCGATCCAGAACAAAATCCGCCCGTTCCTGACCAACACTACGATCAGAAGCATCGTCAGCCAGCCCGGTCGATCGCTCGACCTGCGGAAGGTCATGGATGACGGCAAGATCCTGATCGTGAACCTCAGCAAGGGCCGTCTGGGTGAGGACAACTCGGCACTGCTCGGAGCCCTACTCGTCACCAGCATCCAGCAAGCGGCCATGACCCGCGCTGACATCCCCGAAGCCGACCGCCGTGACTTCAGCCTCTACGTCGACGAGTTCCAGAACTTCACCACCGGCAGTTTCGCCTCCGTCCTCAGCGAGGCCCGCAAATATCGCCTCTCCCTGATCGTCGCCCACCAATACTTGTCCCAGCTCGATGACCAAACCGCCAACGCCGTATTCGGTAACGTCGGCTCGATCATCGCCTTCCAAGTCGGCACCGACGACGCGGTGCGCCTCGCGGAGCAAATGAGCAAACACCCTGGGCAACTCACCCCCGAAAACCTCACCGGCCTGCCTAAGTACACGGCCTACACCAGACTCCTCATCGACGGCATGCCCAGCGGGCCGTTCTCGATGGGGACGCTGCCGGTGACGAGGCGGGAGATAGTGCCGAACCGAGTGGAGGTCATCGAGCGAGATGCAAGAGTCAGGTTAAAAACTGACCTACCCGGACCACCTCCAGAGTTACTCACAGGTCAACATTTACAAGATTCTCTTCAATACCCGTAGGGGCGGTGAAGAACATGAATGATTTAGCGATAACAAAGAAGTCGCAGTTCTTGAACTCATCTTTTACTGAAAGTTCTGAAGATGCGTCGAACGCCAAGCAGACCTCGTTTTCTGTAAGAAGAAACTGCAGTCCCAGAGGAGACACGACAACACATGTTGTACGACCTTCTCGCAAGCTAAAGTCAGTGACTCCGGACAGACTAAGCGTGAGATTGCACCATCCTGATTCCGAATGATTATCAGGCGACTCGATTAGTATGGACACCTCATTGCGCCCAGGCAGATACAAAAACTCGACTTTACGCACAACCGCATCGGAAAGACTGGAAAATCGCACCATGAAATTCACATGATCTTGCACAGATTCGACTTGCATGAAATTCACCTATTGGCCAAGCGGTGTATGTGGAGCCACGCTCGGGGGGATAATTGAGTAGTCTGGGGGAAGGGAACCAGGAGGGTAGTGAATAGCACCTTGCCCGTGCCCAAATCCTGGTTGGCCCGGTGGAAACTGATGGCCATGACCAGACACTGCACCTCCGTGGTTCTTGAAGTCTACGTGTGCTATGACATTGCCGTTGCTGTCATAGATTGCATTCTGAACTGCTTTTCCGGTTTTGGGGTCAATGTGGGTGTAAACGGAATTTGGCGTTGCTCCAGAAAGCCATGGTTTGTCATTTCCATAGAAATGATCCGCGTTATGCACCAGCACCGGTGGCCCCGTGGCCCCCCTTGCAGCCACGAAGTAGGTGTGGAAGTCTTCGACTTGGAAGTTGTAGACGGTGATCCCGGCGGGGTGTTCATCACGATGGGTGGCCGTCAGGGTTTGAACGAGGGCGAGATTGACCGAGATCGGAGTTTTGTCCGATGCGGTGTGGCTCGGCACCGAGACCACGCGATCTCCGGTCGCCAAATCGCCCGCGTTGATGAACTTCTTTTCTGTCACCGACCAGAACGGATGCTCATCCGTGGTCTCGAACGTCTGCTCATGCCCAGCTGCATCGCGGAAGGTCAGATGCCGTAGATGGTAAGAGGTCCGGCGGTAGACCTCTTTGACCGGCTTCCAGCCGAGTGCGGTCCCATGCTCATCACGGGCCAGGACCAGATCACCGACCGCAACCTCTTCGATCGCCTTTGTGGTCCAAGGCAGTGCGGATGTGGTCGCAGCCTCTGCACTGGCCGGACGAACGAGTGGCTTCAACAGCAACCACCCAGCTGCGATGAAACAGACACTCATCGCCAGTGTGAGAGTGTGGCGAATGATCTGCTGAGTCCGTGTTGTGGAATTGTTCATTTGTCGATTTCGTTATACTGTCTTGGTTCAGCGGAAAAT
>JANOKO010000927.1:0-2784 GCA_031419335.1 Planctomycetota bacterium | reverse complement strand
CAACTGTCCGATGACCAGGGAAATATGGGCACACTGCGACTTGAGTCGCGGTTCGAGGCGCTGGGGGTCAATCAGAGTTTGACCATCCAGTCTTCATTAGGCGAGCTGCGACTGGCTCCGCTGCAAACGGTGTCGGCATCCTCGTTGATTTACAGGTAACTTCGAGTGCGGAAATCCAAGAGATCTGACGAACATGCGTCTTTGCTCTGAGCTGCGATCCGGGGTATCGTTAGGCTTCCTGGGCTGGCTGTAGACCAAACACAAACTCCGCACACAAATGTTGCCACAGTCCGGTCTCCATCACCTGGACGAACCGGGTGTCAACCGACCCACCCGTAAGTGGGTTCGGCCCGCCCATCACTGGGTGGGGAGCCAAAGAGTAGCTCTGATCCGGCCCGGCGACTTTGCCTTCTTGGTGAAGCTGGAACACCAACTTCGAGAGCAGATAGACCTCTTGCCAACAACGGTCGTTGACCTCGTCCATGAACTGGTCGTACGTGTCTGCGACTCGCTCCACCTCGCCGGTGAACACATCCAGCATCTCGACCTGACCTTCAGGACGGCGCAGGAACCAAGTCCCAAACTTGGTCATCAGCGCCAGAGCCGCGTTGCCGCCGACTCGATCCGACCAAGGCTGTAGCCACCGAGCAAAGTCATCGGGAGGAATGTTGTCGGTCAGCAGATCGGCCCACGTCAGTTGCATGTCTCAACACTCCACGGGAATCACCGACGGAGTCTTTGCAATGTTGCGGACAGTTTACAGCATTCGACCTGCCATAATCTCGTTTGGCGAGAGGGCGACGATGTGCGGATACCGGCTGAAATCGGAAACATTGTAGGTCAGGGGAGATGCGTGACTCTGTGAACAGTCATCGCAGCCACATACCGAGCATCGTGAGCCACTTTCCCATGCACCGCATGCTTTGTGACCAGATCAAGCCACTCCGCAAACACGCCGACAATATCGTCGAGGAACGTATAGTACGGCAGAAGAACATTGAGCGACATTCGCGTCTCTTCCGCCGACATCTCCAACCCATTGACACTGACCGGTCGAGTCGCCGACACCCAGTATTCATAGACGACCTGCGGACAAGGCAGAGTTCGTGGCCCGCCTGATCGAGGACATCCAGGGCAGCCAGCGCATCCTGATGATGAGGACTGCCCGGCTGGGCGATTCGCAACAGGATATTGGTGTCGACCAGAATCCTCATTCGCCTCGCTCCTCATAGAACGATTCGCGGCTGTCATCAATCACGCGGTCGCGGACTGGATGCAGCCGACTCCAGGCAAGCATCTTCGCCGCAAACTCTCCGGGCGCTCGTCGCAGGGCGGGTGCCTCTGCTGCGAGTTGGTCAGCGACCAAGCGTTGAATCAATTGGGCCAGATCCTCTCCGGCAACATCTGCCCGATGTCGCAACGTCGCTTCCATCTCGGCAGGGAATTCGATGGTAAGCGTCATGATTCGTCTCCGTGGTTGGCAACTATTCTACCGAGGAGTGGTGGCTTCAGTCACGCAGGGTGGGACCAGCCGCTTTGGGCGCTGGCCCACCATCTGGCGGTGCCACGCTGCACGTGGTGGGCCTTCACTTGTCACGCTCCGCTGCAAGGATATCGTGTTAGGTGTACGCAGTGCGATTGGTGTTAGGGCGAGCGGCCAGTGGAACCTTACCGCCAGACTTCCGAAGTCTTCGGAGACTTCGGAAGTCTCTGGGTACGCGAAGTCTGGCCGCTCGCCTAGGCTGCAGGCTGCCAAATTCGCTAACCACATTCCCAACTTTCTCAAGGGGAATGTCTTGCAACCGGCGGTTTATGTGCGAAAGTGAACGCCCACGGGGATGAACAGCTTCCAGTGCCGAGAAGACGTGAGGCTGGAAGCTGCTCAATACGACTGTTAGGCGGCATATCCTTGGAGATTCGCATGAATATTACCTGGAACCTGTTCAAAGAATTTGTTGGTGGATTCGCATGGTGCTTGAAACTTGGCAAGGCAGAGACTGAGCAGATCAAAGGTGAGATCGAAGATCTGCTTAACCACAGCAGCCAATCTTTCAAGAGCCTAATTGAGCTCACCGACACCGTCCAACACATACCACAAGCACAATTCAACCAGCAGACGTTTGGACCGATTGCCAACCATTGCCGCTGGTTCTTTACCTCACCCGACGCAGCCCAGAAAGCACGCACACACTGCACTGACATCCACCGTGACATTGGAAGGATCAACTTTAAGATGGCCAAGGTTCTCAGGACGGAGGGCGGCGACTGGAAGGGGATTAGCGGTGCGTTCAGCCCTCTCCTAGATGCGGACAGAAGCTTTCTCAACCAATACAGTGAAGAACTCGAACGGATCGGCAAGGAATTGGATGCGATTGACGGACTCTTACAAAAGGGCGACGCAGAGCCAGCGTGGAGAATGTACACCGCGTTGCGTGATTCGCTGTTAACGAGCAAGCGGTCTCTCAGCGATGAAATTGCTTTGATGCAGAAGGCACAAACACATATTCACGAGCTACTCGCCTGATGATGGAGCGAACAGCATGACGTCATTGTCACCTAACCATGCGATGCAGCGAACCCGGCCATCGCGCACTCGTTGCATGGGTAGCCCTGCGTGGGCTGGGTCGCTGAGCTTTGGCGTTAGGCGGGGTGGCCCCGACATCGCTTGGGATGTCTGGGTGACGCAGGAACATTCGGGATGAGATGAACATGATTCTCCTGATCGACGACCCTCTGTCAATCCTCTTGTCGCTGCGCAACACTGACGATTAAAGAAGCGTCTTA
>JANOKO010000926.1:0-1257 GCA_031419335.1 Planctomycetota bacterium | reverse complement strand
CCAACTGATACGCCCGCTCGACTTGGGCACGCGGCGCTGCACCAGCCTCCTGCTTCAATCGCTCCGCGAAGCGGTCGGCGGCCTGCACAATCCAACTGTTGTGCAGCATCGAGAGGGCTTGCAGCGGTGTCGTCGTGCGGGCCCTGCGAGGGGACATCACCGTCGGGTCGGGGCAGTCGAGCGACTCCAGCAGCGGCAGTCCGCCCGATCTCGCCCACAGCCGGTAGATCGACCGGCGACAGGTCGCGGGGCTGAACTCGTTGGTGGGGTCGGTGAACTCGTGGTTGGTCTTGAGTTCGACCTTCACATCGCGAAAGCTCGGGCCGCCGAGCTGGTCGTTCAAGGCTCCACTTACCGCCAGCATCGCGTCCCGCACCGACTCGCCTTCCAGTCGCCGCCGATTCCCCCGCCACAGCCAGCGGTTCTCGGCATCGCGCTCGATGGCCGCTGCAGTCGCGACTTGAGACGACTGCCGCCAGGTGGCTGAAGTCAGGATCAACCGGTGCAGTTGTTTGATGTCGTAGCCGCTCTCGACAAACGTCGCAGCTAGCCAGTCGAGCAGCTCGGGATGGCTCGGGCGACCGCCGTTGAAGCCGAAGTCGCTGGGGGTCTCGACTAGCCCCTCGCCGAAATGGTAGTACCAGACGCGGTTTACGAAGACCCTTGCGGTGAGCGGATTTTTCGGCGAGGTCAGCCACTGAGCGAGATGCTTGCGCCGATCCGCATCGCTGGCGTTCAGGCCAAGCTTCCAGTCGGCCTCGAGTCCGGCGGCACTCAGAATGCTCAGTCCAGCGGGAACCACGAGGTCTCGTGGTTGCCGGTAATCCCCACGGGCGAAGAGAAAGGTGGCGGCAGGCTGGCGGAGGTCCGGGAGATGCGCGACGCCCTGGAAGTCGCGGGTACTCAACTGGTTCGGGGCCAGGGTGAGCTTGATCTCCGACCGCTCCTTTTGCAGTTGGTGAATCCCACCCAGCAGTGCGGCCATGCGGTAGTAATCGGTCTGCGGCAGCGGGTCGAACTTGTGGTCGTGGCAGCGGCAGCAATTCAGCGTCAGCCCGAGGAATGCCTGGCCCACCGTACCGACCAGCTCCTCCACATGATCGTGATGCGCAGCCACCTTCATCGTGGCCGAGCCTTCGAAGTGGGCCACCATGTCCCACGGGCCGACGACGTGAAACCCCGTCGCGATCAGCGACCCCAGGTCGTCCGGGTGCAGCACATCACCCGCGATCTGCTGGCGGACGAACTCATCGTACG
>JANOKO010000925.1:0-1450 GCA_031419335.1 Planctomycetota bacterium | reverse complement strand
CCCATACTTCTGCTCCAGGAACACCGCATACAATGAGGCTTGGCAGTACGCGAGCGTCCAATCGTCGGGGCTCTTCGGCTTGCGGAACCCGTCGTTGATCGTGTCGAGGTTGAACAGCTCCCCCTTCGGCTGGCGTTCGAGGAGCAACTCCTCCCACGAGGGCGGGAAGGCCGAGCCCTCGATCCGCACAGCCAGGGCTTCGGTGTACCAGTGCGGGATGTTGAACTGCGTGGCCTGCAAGGTCAGTACGTGCGAGAACTCATGCCGCAGCACACGGCCCCAGTGATACGGCTTCTGGGTCTGGTTCGGGCTGGCCATCGCGACCATGACGCCGGTCGAGGCCCCGATCGTCTGAATCCACGGCAGCCCGATCATCCGCGAGCTAAACCAGGCGTGGGCCCCCTGGCCCTTGGCGTTGCAGTAGATCTCGAACTGCGTGCGCTGCTGTGGCTCGAAGCCGAACTTTGTGACGAGTTCAGGGTAGGCGAGTTCCAAGTGATCGGCCATCGCCTGCCCCAGTAGCTTCTGGTCGTGGTCGATGCGAATCACGAAGTGTTCGGTCGTGATCGTGTCGTAAGCCTTCAGGACGCCGATCACCTTCCGCATATTGCTGGTGCGGACATGAAACGGGTCGGCTTCGAACGCCTCGTTCAGCAGCTTCTCCGCCTCGTCGACTTTCCCGGTCCGCATGCAGAGCATCCCGAGCTGGGTGCGCGGGGCGGTCAGCTGGGGCATGACCTCGATCGACTTGCGGTAGCAGACCTCGGCTTGATCGTACTTGCGATGGGCTTCGAGGACTTGTCCAATCGTGGCCAGCATCTCGCCAGGTTTGGGATTTGTCTTCAACACGGTCGCGAGCGAATCGAGGAACAGCTGCGGCAGCGCGGACTCCGTCGGCATCTGGGGGAGATCGGTCCAAGCGGCGGCGAGTGTCTCTGTCGGAAGCAGTCGTTCGCCGAGCAGAGCGAGAGCGGCCTTGCGCCCGAGGACACGCTGGTCCGCCGGGTTGATCGCCAGCGCCTTATCAAGCCACTCTCCCGCCGGTTCGGGAACGTCGGTCAGTAGATACGTGTCGGCCATCAGCACGAGTGCCGTCGGCGAACGTGGGTTGCACTTCAGAGCCTGCTCCGCACGCTCGCGGGCCTTGTCATGCTTGTAGTCCTGCAAGAACGACAACCCGATGGCGGCATGGATCTCGGCGACATGCGGGTTGATCCGCAGGGCGTTGTGAAACTCTGGAACCGCCTGGCTCTCGTTGTACTTTTCCAGCAGCAGCGAACCGGAGAGCAGCGGGGCCTGCCAGCAGTTCTTGTCGTCGGTGAGGGCGTCCTTACAGACATCGTTAACCACGAACTTGAAGACCGAGCTGACCCGATTCCAGCGGGCGTATTGGGCCGATCCCTCGCCGACCCAGATCAGCGTCTCGGCGTCCTTGGGCTGGGAGCGGTTG
>JANOKO010000924.1:0-6140 GCA_031419335.1 Planctomycetota bacterium | reverse complement strand
CTCGCCCGAGCGAATGTCGGCAGCTTCCAGGCTTTCGCCGCTGCGGTAGGTGACTTCCAGATACCGCCCTGACAAGAGATTCCGCATGCGGGTCTTGTAGAGGGCTTGTCCTTTGCCGGGTTTGACGAACTCGCAGGCCGTCATTTCAAAGGGTTGTGCATCGATGACAACTTTGACACCTTTGCGGAAATCGCCAGCGTTGACCTGGGCCATGGGTTCTTCTCGACGTGGGGGAAACCGGCCGTCCAAACGGCACCGAACTGGTCAGGATAATGCAGTCTGGCAGATTTGTCACCCCGACGCCCCAGGGAGAGAATCGTCGCTTGATAGTCAACACATCAACGCCGGAATATCCATTTTCCTGGCGACAGGCTACAATTCTGCGGTTCTCATCCGTTGGTTTCCGAACCGCGCTGCCGTACCAGGGACGACTGGACTGGTGGTTGGACCGGTTTCTAGCTGATGTGTCTCGGTTCTGTCATGCCTTCCCCGAGAAGGTCACGCCCTGGCATCGTCGATTCATCGGCGGCTGAGGGACTCAAGGAGATTCTCAATGGTTCGTCTCAGGATTGGCCCGTTCGCAGCCTGTTGTGCAGCGCTGGCGTTGGCGATGTGTATGAGTCGTGTTTTGCTCGCGGATGAAAAGACTCCCGCGGCCAAGCCGAAGGCCGCAGCCACCGAAAAATCAGGTGAAAAACCTACTGCAGAGAAGCCTGCTACGGAGGTCAAGCCGGTCGACCCGTTCGCGGTTCCGGATGGGATCGATTCGAAGGTCTTGGGGCAGTACTTGTCCCGGCTCCAACGGACTCCCCCCAAGGCCCGAACTCCCGAGGGAATTCAGGAACACCTGAACAAACTGGAAAAAGTGGCTGATGAACTCCTGGGACGGGAACTCGATGACGAGCTGCTCGGACAGATCATGGGGTTGAAAATTCAGGTACTCACCATGTTGCCTCGCTTTGGCGACGAAGCCTCGGTCCAGCGGCGTGCCGAGTTCTTGGCCAAAGCGGCAGAAGATACTCGCCCCGCAGTCGAAAAAATGGCCAAGCAGTTCCTGAAAATGGACCGGGTGCAGAAGATCGGTGAACTGGAAAAGGAGGAGCGGACGGCCATCATCCAGGAACTGTCCAAAGACATTCAAGACGGCGAACTCACCGAGGATGAGGTAAAAATGGCCATGACCGCCGGAAATGTATTGGCCCAGTCAGGAGAAACCGAAGAGGCGGTCGCAGCCCTGAATCTGTTCGCTAAGTACGTCGAGGCCAATGGAGGCCCGAATGGCGAGAGGATCGTCGCCTCGATGCGAGGGACAGCTCGTAAGCTCAACCTCCCCGGGAACCCGATTGAGATTGCGGGCACGACCATGGATGGCAAAGAGTTCAAGATCGAAGAACTCAAAGGGAAGGTCGTTTTGGTCGATTTTTGGGCGACATGGTGCGGCCCTTGCCGAGCGGAATTACCGAATGTCAAGGAGCAGTACGCGCTCTACCACGACAAGGGATTCGAAGTCGTCGGAATTAGTCTCGACGAAGACCGGCCTGAGCTGGAAGCGTTCCTGAAAGAGGAAAACTCTTCGTGGATCCAGCTGCACCAGAATGACGGATCCGGGTGGCGGAACGAGAACGCCGTCCGGTATGCCATCAATGGGATTCCCGCCTGCTTCCTGATCGATCAGGAAGGGAAGGTTGTCTCACTGAATTGCCGAGGTGCGGTTCTGCCGGAAATGCTGGAGAAGCTGCTCGGTCCGGTAGAAAAGAAACCAGAAACTCCAGCCAAGAGCGAGTAGTTTGCCAGTCGGTTTGGTCCACGAGCCAAATCGGCGAGTAGACTGACGGGAGATCGAAATCACACCGGCCGTCAGGGAGCGACAGTGGCCCCCTGGCGGCGGTGTCGTTTTTTGGGTGGGGCTTGTTGAGGTGATCGAGATGAGGCAATGCGAAGTTCAGATCGCTGACTATCAGGCGGGAACATGTGCCCATCCGGAATATGGTTCGTTCGCATTCAAGTCGTCGCAGGGGGGATTTTCACCACGGAGACACGGAGGCACGGAGGGGGAAGTTCAATCAGCGATCTGCGGTCAGCAGTCAACCAACAATTCTTACACCCCTCTCCCCCAAAGAGAGGGGCTGGGGGTGCGTGCGTGCGATGTCGCCTACTCCCACGGTCTTGTCTCCCTTCCGCCCACAGCGATTCGGACCTTGGCACAGAAAGCAGACGCAGATTCACCGACTTCGGAGAAGTCGGCGACAATGACCAGTGAGGCAGGTATTCCTGTCTGCCCTTCCGGACCAGTGACGACGGTCTCACTTCACGCGGTCCTCACCCCCACCCCCTCTCCCGGCGGGAGAGGGGAGCTAGGGACGCTGGCAGATGGCTCTTCCTCCTCCGTGCCTCGGTGCCTCCGTGGTTCACTCTTCTGCTTTCTGCTTCTGTTTTCAGTACCCGCACTGGCCCAAACTGAAACGAAGCCTCTTGAGGTTCAAGCCGCTGCCAGCGGCCCCGCTCCCGGTCATTCCGCCCACGGCGAGGTCTTCGACGAAGGCCCCCGCCAAGCGGCTGTGTTGATGGGCAACACGGGAGATGTTCATTTTCCCGTGGGGAGCAAAGTCCCCCAAGTCGAGCCATTCATCAACCAAGGGATCGGACAGCTGCATGGCTTCTGGTACTTCGAAGCGGAGCGTTCTTTTCGGCAGGCGGCCCAGCTGGACCCCGATTGTGCGACGGCTTACCTGGGAATGGCGCTGGCCAACTTCGAAAACATGAAGCGCGCCCGCAGCTTCATCGCGGAGGCCACGAAGCGGAAAGACAAGGTCTCCTCGCACGAAAGGATGTACATTGATGCTTTCGAAGCGTTCCTGAAAGAAGAGCCGAAGAAGGAAGAACCGAAGGACGCCAAGTCTGCCACCGACAAAGAGAAAGCCGACAAGGATCAAGAGACCGAACGCAAACGCCGCGAGAAGCTCGCAGCTGACCTGGAAAAGATTCTGCACGAACATCCAACGGACCTGGAAGCCAAAGCCCTGCTCGGCTGGCACCTGTGGGTGAGCCGCGCCAAGCACGTGCCCATCGTCAGCTATTTTGCAGTCGATGCACTACTGCATGATGTGTTGGACAAGAACCCGCTGCACCCGTGTCATCATTACATTATTCATCTGTGGGATTATGAGAAGGCAGAACGAGCGCTTGATAGTGCATCGAAATGTGGCCAATCCGCCCCTGGGATTGCCCATATGTGGCATATGCCGGGGCACATTTACTCAAAGCTCAATCGCTACCATGACGCCGTTTTTCAACAAGAGGCCAGTGCCCGAGTCGACTATGCCCAAATGATGCGGTATGGCGTCCTGCCCGATCAGATTCATAACTTTGCCCATAATAACGAATGGCTGATCCGCAACTTAATACATATTGGCAACGAACGAGCGGCCCGCGAGATGGCGAGCAACATGTTGGAGTTGCCTCGGCATCCGAAGTGGAACAAGCCCGATCGAGGCGGCAGCAGCTCTGGCTTTGGCCGGGCACGGCTGCTGGAGACGCTGGTCGAGTTCGAGGACTGGGATCGGATGTTGAAGTTGGCCAGTGACCCACACCTCGAAGAGGGGGCCAACGATGACCAGAAGATTCAGCGGTTGCAGTACCTCGGACTGGCTGCTTTCGGGTCGGGCGACTTCGTACGCGGCTGCGAATACACCACAGAATTGATTCGCAAACGAGAGGCGGTTGAAGCCGAACAGAAGGCCGCTCAGACCAAGGCCCGTGACGATGCGACGACCGCAATGAAATCCGCCGACGAGATCGACAAGGCCGCTCAGAATGCGGGAAACGGATTTAATGGCCGACTGACTCCGCTGCGTAACGCGATTAGTGATCTCGAAGCCCAGATCCACCTGGCGCATCGGGCTTTTGCCGAGGCACAAGCCGCCCTCCAGAAAACGACCCGCGTCGATCGACCTTTACAGGCTCGTGTGCATCTCGCCGCGGGGGAGTCCGACAAGGGGATCTCGATGATTCGCGACTATGTCGGCTCGCACAAAAACGAGACGATCCCTCTGGCACAGGCGGTCGCCATCCTTTGGCAGGCTGGCAAGAAGGACGATGCCAAGGCTGAATTCGAGAAGCTCCGGAAGCTGTCCGAAGCGATTGATCTGGAGTCCCCCGTGTTCCGGAAGCTCGCACCCATCGCTGCGGAATTGCAGTGGCCCGCCGACTGGCGATTGCCTCTGGAACCACGCACGGACACGGGCATCCGCCCGGAGTTGGCGTCGCTGGGCCCGTTCCGGTGGGAGCCATCACCGGCTCCACTGTGGTCGCTCACCGATCACGAAGCTAAGCCGGTGACCATGGCTGAACTGCACGGCAAACCCGTGGTCTTGGTCTTCTATCTGGGATCCGGGTGCCTGCACTGTGTCGAGCAACTGCACAAGTTCGCCCCCCAATCCGAGGCGTTCTCCCTGCTCGGCATCGAAGTCATCGGCATCAGTACTGATAGCCCCGCCGATCTGCTGGCCGCTCATAAGAATTATACGGGCACGTTTCCATTTCGGCTGCTGTCGAATCCCGATTTTTCGGTCTTCAAATCCTACCGTTGCTACGACGACTTCGAAGCCCAGCCCCTGCACGGCACCTTCTTGATTGCACCCGATGGCCGGGAACTGTGGCACGACATCGGAGCCGAGCCGTTTATGGATGTTGAGTTTCTGCTCGGGGAGGCGAGACGGGCGTTACCGCTCCACGCCACTCCGACTTCCTCACCTCTCGGGAATAGTACTGCGGCGGATTAGAGCGATGTCGCTTTCATGGCCATCACCTCCGCACCGCTTCGAAGACTTCGCGTTGCAGCTCAACAATCCAGTGCGCTGTCACGCGAGAATCTGCTCAATCGGTCGGCCACGGCTGATCGCATACGGACGACCGAGGGTGTCATGGAATTCGGTTTCGGGGGTAAAACCGAGGCAGTGGAAGATGGTTGCGGTGAGGTCTTCGGGTTTGACAACACCCTGTTTGGGGTAGGCACCGATCTCGTCGCTAGCTCCATGGACGATGCCGCCTGAGATGCCTCCGCCCGCGAGAGCCACCGAGAAGACGGAGCCCCAGTGGTCGCGGCCCGCGCTGCCATTCATCTTGGGCGAGCGGCCAAATTCGGACATGCAGACGATCAACGTCTCATCGAGCATGCCGCGCTCCGACAGGTCATCGAGCAGCGCCGAGAAGGCATTATCGGTCGGAGGCACGAGGACGTTCTTGAGTCGATCCGCCTCGTTCACATGCGAGTCCCAGCACGGTGCGTTGGACGGTTCCTCCGGGCCGCGATACCAGTTCACCTGCACCAGCCGGACATCGGCTTCGATGAGCCTCCGCGCGAGCAGACAGCTCTGCCCGAACTGCGTATTTCCGTAACGATCTCGCGTCTCGGGTGTCTCCAACGACAGATCAAACGCCCCGCGCGAGGCCGAAGATGCGAGTAGCCCATACGCTCGCTCCTGCTGAGTCGCGAAGCTGCCGATCTTGGTCTCGAAGCGAGCTGCGGGGAGGGACTGATCCAGCGACTGCATCAACTCGCGCCGCGAGGCCAACCGGTCGAGCGACATGTTTTCCGAGAGCTGGAATTCGCTGATGCGATAATCTGCCGAAGCCGGTTGGCAGCGAAACAGCCACGGGTCGATACTGCGGCCCAGTAAGCCGCCGTCCTGACCCGGCCAGACTGAGCCATCGGTATTGAAGATCTGATTCGGCAACCGCACAGCACCTGGCAGGTGTCCACGTGGCTCTGTCAGTCGCTGGACCACCGAACCCCAGTTGGGCCAGTCGTTCGGGGCTCCGGGATTGACGTTCTCCGCATTCATCGGGGCATGCGGGTGCCCGGTCAGCATGTAGTAGCCGCTCGACGAGTGGGCATTGTCAAACGTCGACATCGCTCTCAACACTGCCAGCTTGTCAGATCGCTGAGCCAGTTTCGGCATCAGCTCACCGAACTGAACCCCAGGGATCTCAGTTGAGATGGGGGCGATCTGGCCGCGCACGTTGTCGGGAGCGTGTGGCTTGGGATCCCACGTGGAATGCTGCGACGGCCCCCCCATCAAGAACAGAACGATACACGACTTGGCTCGCCCCCCGCTGGCCGTCGTGGTCGCCGCTTGTGC
>JANOKO010000923.1:0-5303 GCA_031419335.1 Planctomycetota bacterium | reverse complement strand
GGAGCCGAAGCCATCCTCCAACTCCGCTCCGCCGCCCTCAGCGACGACGACCGCCTCGTCCACCACCTATCCACAAGACCCGGCTCTCCTTACGTCCGAAAAACGGGGAGAACTGAAAAAATCAAAAGCTGACATGCACCCTGGGGAGCCCCACGGAAGCCACCAGTTGTGTGAAGACAGGCGGTTCGGAGGCTGCTCTGCCCTGGTCTCACCCGAGGTTTTGACACACCCGTTCAGACTGGCCATGATTCCCTTCATCAATGCCCACGGGAATGAGAACAGGCTGCAGAAAATGGCTAGCTCAAATGTGGTGGCGTCAACTCGTCTCCCCTCATCACTCGTGTGGACAGTTGTCGCTGGCATCGTGGTCAGCATGGGGTCCATCCCGTACCTCTTGGGGGCCGATCCGCCGCCTGATCTGGGCGAAGTCGGTCGTCTCCCCCCGATCGAGGTGGCGAATGTGCAGCGGACCTTTGCGGTGCAGCACGGATTCTCGTTCGATCTGGTGGCGCACGAGCCGATCGTCAACGACCCGGTCGATGGGTGTTTTGACGAGTTTGGAAACCTCTACATCGCGGAGATGCGGGGCTATCCGTACTCGGCAGAGATTCGCTTGCCGCAACAGCCGCTGCCGCTTGGACGCCAGGATGCCTGCAAGGTGCGACGGTTGGTCGATGCGGACCGCGATGGAGTCTTCGAGTCGAGTACCGTCTTCGCCGAAGGACTGAGCTGGGTGGTCAGTGTGTGCTGCTTTGATGGTGGGGTATTCGTGCTGGCTCCGTCACATCTGTACTACATGCAGGACACCACCGGCGATGGCGTGGCCGACATCAAACAGATCGTGGCCAGCGGGTTTGGACGCGGCAATGTTCAAGCGATGGCCAACAACCTTAAGTGGGGACCAGATGGTCTGATTTATTTTGCGGCGGGGATGGTCGGCGGAGACATCACAGTGTTCTCGCCCGAAGGAGGGGAGATTCAGAAGCTGACGATTCGAGGACGCGACCTCCGCTTTGATCCTCGCACTCGCCAGTTCGAACTGATCACCGGCGGCCAGCAATTCGGCCACAGCTTCGACGACTGGGGGCAGCGGTTCGTGTGCAGTAACAGCAATCACATCCAGCAGGTGATCTGGCCACAAGAGGCCCTCGATCGGCTGGGGGGCGTGAGTGCTCCCAACGCCATCGAATCGATTGCTGTCGAGGGCGCTGCAGCTCCGGTTTATCGCAAGAGCCCCGCCGAGCCGTGGCGGATTGTGCGAACTCGCCGTCGAGCCCATGACCCGGAGATGAAGAAGCGACTGCCGATGACGGAACTTGTGCCGATCGGATTCTTCACGTCGGCTACGGGGGTCACGATCTATCGCGGCGATGCCTATCCGCTGGAGTTCCGGGGAAACGCGTTTATCGGCGATGTCGGCGGCAACATGATCCATCGCAAGACGATCGATCAAACCGGCATCGTTGCGTCCGCTAAACGAGCAGATGAGAACGTCGAGTTCGTGACCTCGACCGACACGTGGTTCCGCCCGGCGAACTTCATCAACGGGCCGGATGGGTGTCTGTATGTCACCGACATGTATCGTGAGACGATTGAGCATCCCTACTCAATCCCCGAGGACATCAAGGCCAAACTCGACCTGGAAAGCGGAACGGATCGCGGGCGAATCTACCGGTTGACACCTCCGGGTGGAGCGAAGTTCGACTGGAAACGCCCCGGCGATTGTTCCACAGTAGAACTCGTTGAAATGCTGAAGTCCAACAACGGCTGGCACCGTGAGACCGCCCAACGGCTGCTGCTTCAGAAACGCGATCCGGCGGCTGTGAAGTTATTGCGAGAACTCGGTCGCGACCGGACATCTCCCGTCGTGCAAACGCTCGTCGTCAGAACGCTGCACGCGATCGGCGATGATTTCTCTTGTCCGTACCATTCGCTCCTGAACAGTGACGACCCACAAGCTCGAAGGGTCGCGGTCCGTTTGGCAACGGAGATGCTCATCCAGCATCCAAAGTATGCTGGCTTGTCACAAGCACTGCTCAGCCTCTCCGAGGATCCATCGCCGCTGGTGCGGTTCGAGCTGGCCCTGTCACTGGCGAAACTTGAAGGCGACGACGTTGCTGAAACCTGGATTGATCTCGCAGCCGCCCCCGACCTGGATGGTCACCTCCGAGCGGCGATTCTGTCGGTGGCGAAGGACCGACCAAAACTCATTACGATGCGGTCCCATCAACTCGGACCAGAAGATCCGATACCGCTCATGCTGTCGGAGCTGGTTCGCATCAGTGGATCGATCGGCAATGACGCGGAAGTCCAGACTGTGTTCGACCGCTGCGTGTCGCCTGAACTGGAGGTCTCCCAGAACTCCCGCTGGCAGTTGCTGATTGCAATGGGGCAAGGGCTTCGTACGCGCGGTCAGAGACTCAGTGGCATAGCGTCCACGCCCGAATCGAAGGCTGCGTTTGCGGGCGTGTGCGAGGCCGCTGTGGCTCGACTCACTCGACCCGGTGATTCGGGAATCGCGGTGTCTATGCTCGCTTTCGCACCTCCCGAGATGGCGACCGCAGCACTGCGGGGACTGCTGAAGCCCCAATCACCAGTCGAACTGCAACAGGCGGCCATCGTCGCACTGGGAGACCTCCCGGGCAGCGAGGGAGCGCTTGCCGTCCTCGCCAAATGGAAGGAACTCAGCCCCGAACCGCGGCGCGATACGATCGAGATCCTGCTCCGCGACCGGACGCGCACCGAGGGACTGCTCGCGGCGATCGAATCACAAGCGGTCAAATCCTCGGAATTCTCGGCCGAGCAGTGGCAGTCGCTCCTCGGCCACCCCGATCTGTCGGTTCGTGAGCGTGCCGCCAAGCTGCGAGGCATCGTCTCAGCTGATCGCGAAGCGGTGATCGCGACTTATCGCGAGACAGTTGAGGCGGACGGCGACTTCGAACGCGGGCGGGCGGTGTTCAAGAAGTCCTGCTCGATCTGCCACAAGCTGGAAATCGAAGGCCACGCCGTTGGGCCAGATCTCGTGTCGGTGGCCAACAAGTCCCCCGCCGACCTGCTCGTAGCGATCCTCGACCCGAATCGTGAGGCCCAGCCGAAGTTTGTGAGCTACACCGTCGAAACGACGCAAGGACATGTCTTCAATGGGCTATTGGCCAACGAGTCCGCGACCTCCGTGACCTTGCGAAAGTCCGAGGCCAAAGAAGACACCATCGCCCGTGAACTGATCGAGACGATGACCTCGTCTGGTGTCTCGCTGATGCCAGTTGGCGTCGAGAAGGATCTGACCCCACAGAATATCGCGGATGTGATCACATTCATCCGAGGTCAGGGGGCACCAAAGGCACCGTAGCAGAAGACGTAAGGCGAGCGGCCAGACTTCGCGCACTCAGAGACTTCCGAAGTCTCCGAAGACTTCGGAAGTCAGGCGGTAAGTTTTCACTGGCCGCTCGCCTAAGACCTCTGTTGTCTGGGTGAGAGTGGGCGTCGCGAGAGGGGAAATGACGCCATAACTCTAACGAATTCTGCGACGTGGTGATGTTTCGATCAAGGGCCTTCTCAGATGCAAACCGGCCTCGTTTCTGACATCATGCCATCTTCGGATTTCCCCCATCGGCAGGAGGCCCCCGCCTTGCTCGCTCTCAACACGATTCATCGCTTGGATTGCGTCCAGGCGATGCAACAACTCGATGCCGGAAGCGTCGACCTCGTCTTCGCCGACCCGCCATTCAACATCGGCTACAAGTACGATGTCTACGAGGACCGCAAGGACGCCCCGTCGTACCTCAGCTGGTCGAAGGAGTGGATCATCGGCGTGCATCGCGCCCTCAAGCCCAACGGCACGTTCTGGCTGGCCATCGGCGATGACTACGCCGCCGAGCTCAAGCTCCTCTCGCAGCAGGTCGGGTTCCACTGCCGCAGCTGGGTCATCTGGTACTACACGTTCGGCGTGAACTGCAAATACAAGTTCAGCCGCTCGCATACGCACATTTTTCACTTCGTGAAGGACAAGAAGACCTGCACGTTCAACCGCGAGGCGATCCTCGTCCCCTCGGCCCGGCAGATGGTCTACGCCGATAAGCGCGGGGCCAAGGAAGGTCGCCTGCCCGATGACACCTGGGTACTCCGACCTCAAGACCTCACAGAAGGCTTCCAGCCCGACGACAGCACATGGTACTTCCCCCGCGTGGCCGGCACCTTCAAGGAACGCGAGGGGTTCCACGGCTGCCAGATGCCGGAACAACTGCTGGGCCGCATCATCAAGGTCAGCTCGAACCCCGGCGAGCTCGTCCTCGATCCCTTCAGCGGCAGCTCGACCACCGTCGCCGTCGCCAAGAAACTCGGTCGCCAGTTCGTGGCGTTCGACATCAGTGAAGAGTACATCGACCGCGGGATGAAACGACTGGGGATGATCGAAGTCGGGGACAAGCTGGACGGGGCCGAAGAGCCGAAGGTCAGCGCGCCGAGTACGGTGAATGGGAAGCGGCAGAAGATCAGCGAGACCGAGGTTCAGCCAAATGGAGCCAAACCCGCGAAGGCCAGCAAGTCGACCAAGAAGAAGGAGAAGCAGCTCTTTCCGACTTAACGGTACGGATTCCCGGCGGGGTGGCCCAGGCGCTGTTGTCAATGGAGGTGGTGGAATGACGACCAGACCTAACCGAACTCCGATCGGTTACGTTGAGCTTTTGACTCCAGAGTTAGTGTCAGAACCGCTCTTGGTTCACAAATCCTGGATGCTTTCAGGAGTATCAAGCCATTACGATCTTCGTGGATACTTCATGCTCGCTCCGGGATTGAGTAAAGACGCCAGCCTCGGAGTCTTTTTCTCAGATGTCCCCACACCTGCGGACGGGCGATTCCAGCTTGAGTTGGGTGTCGTCCTGCCCGATCTGTATCCCAACTTCCAAGGGCAGCCAGAATATTCGCTTGTCGTGAAAACGGACGCAGGCGAGAGAGAGATGTGCCTCTCAAACGTAATGGCACGACTACGCTACGCCCGGAACGTGAAACTGCTTCATGCACTCATTCCGAGGCGAGGTCTGGCGAATGTGCGAGAAGGGAAATATGAATTCATCCCGAAGGACGCTTCGGTGGAATTGTTACGAACCTTTGCAACCTGCCGGTACGACATCGAGGGGACCAATGCTGAGGACGCATTCGAGATTTACTGCCAATCCAGCATTCACGACATGATCGAGCGACTGAACCGCATTCTCAAATCACTTCCGTTCGTGGATCTAACACCGGGGCGTGTTTATTCGATGGCCTACAGTCAGGCAAGTCTGTCATCGTTCTACTTCATCATC
>JANOKO010000922.1:0-2736 GCA_031419335.1 Planctomycetota bacterium | reverse complement strand
GCGGCCCGGTGGCTGGGTTCTCATCGAAATCAGCCCGGAACAGTCCGAAGCTGTCCAGCAACTCTTCTGCCAACCCGAATCCGGATTCCATGAGGTCTCCGTACTCTCTGACTTGAGCCATCAGCCGCGCGTGCTGCGGGCTCGTCGCATCACGCTCCCGTAATACTCCACCGCAGATAGGCCTCGATGTACGGGTCGAGTTGACCGTCGAGCACTTCCAGGGGGTTGCTCGTTTTCAATTCGCTGCGAGTGTCTTTCACGAACTGCTCGGGTTGCAGCACATAGTTGCGGATCGTCTGGCCACCGAAGCCGATTTTGCATTTCTCCCCGCGCCGCGCCGCGGTACTTGCGGCCTTTTTCTCCTCGCCGAGTTGATACAGCTTGGCAATCAGCATCTTACGGGCCGCAGCCCGGTTCTGGTGCTGGCTGCGTTCATTCTGACAGGTCGCGACAACGTTCGTCGGCAAATGGGTAAGACGAATCGCCGAGCTGGTCTTGTTGACGTGTTGGCCCCCGGCACCACTCGCCCGATAGACATCTTCGCGGATATCTTTGGCCCAATCGATTTCGACGATGTTCTCGTCATTGAGATCGGGCGTCACATCGACCGCAGCAAACGCGGTGTGCCGCCTGCCTTGCGAGTCGAACGGGCTGATCCGGACAAGACGATGATTCCCGGTCTCTCCCTTCAGGAAGCCAAAGGCGTAGTCGCCTTTGAAGTGCAACGTCGCGTTACGAATGCCCGCCTCTTCACCTGGAGATTCGTCGAGGATCTCGACCTGCATCTCGTGGACTTCGGCCCAACGAGAGTACATTCGGACCAGCATCTGGGCGAAGTCTGCCGAATCGGTCCCTCCCTCGCCTGCCTGTACGGTCATGAAGGCGTTGCCCGAATCTTCCGACCGTGACATGCTCGCTTGGAGTTCGGCTGCGTACAGTTGCTGTCCCAGAGTTTCAAGCTGTTCGCGAACATCGGGCGCGACACTCTCATCCTCGGCGGCAAACTCCAGGAGTACGCCCAGATCATCCGCCCCCTGTGATAATCCCCGTAACGGTTCCAACTGCTTGATGAGCAGCCTCCGTTCGTCAATGATTTTTTGAGCGGCTTCGGCATTGTCCCACATGTTCGGTGCGGTCATGGCCCGTTCGAGCTCATCGGCTCGGTGCTGCTTGCCTGCGTAGTCAAAGAGAGTCCTTGAGCTGGGTGATCCGCTCCAAGAGACTCAGACAACTATTCCGCAGTTCGTGATCCAACATGATTCCCTGATCCGGATTCGCCTGGGAGACACGAATTCGCCCCTCCACCTCACGAGTCTCGACAGTATACGGGCATTGTTCCGTTTGAAAACTGTGGAATCACCCGGGCCAGGGCCGTGGCTGTGGACCCTTGCCCTGACCACTTGGTCCGCGACTCACACTGCGATACAACTCGGTATTCCCCGTTCACTCTTTGAGCTTTGGCATGCCCGCACTGCCCCGGATTCTGATTGCTCTGTGTACGTATAACGAGCGGCAGAATGTCGAACTGTTGATTCCCCAGCTCCGTGCTGCAGTGCCCGAAGCCGATCTGCTGTTTGTCGACGACAACTCCCCCGATGGAACCGGGCGCTACATCACCGAGGTTGCAGCCGTCGACTCCCGAGTGAAGCTGCTGCATCGGGAACAGAAGGAGGGGCTGGGACTGGCGATTCGGGCCGGATTCACGTATGCGGTCGAACAGGGATACGATCTTCTGGTCAACATGGATGCCGACTTTTCGCATCCGCCGCTGGTCGTTCCACAGTTGATTGAAGCTGCTGCGAAGGCCGACGTGGTGATCGCCTCTCGCTATGTGACCGGAGGCGGAGTCGTGGGTTGGCCGGTGCGACGGAGGCTCATGAGCTGGGGCATGAACACCTATGTCCGGCTGTTCATGGGGCTCAAGACCCGCGACAACAGTGGCAGTTTCCGGTGCTACCGCGTCACGCTGCTGAAGCAGGTCGATCTGTCGAAAGTAACCTGCCGGGGCTACGCGGTGTTCGAGGAGCTGCTCTATCGACTGCAGCGTGTGGGGGCGTCTTTTGTTGAGATCCCGTATACTTTTGAAGAGCGACGGTTCGGGACGACGAAGATCAATCTGAAAGAGGCGTTCCGCGCCCTCGGCAATCTGGCAATGCTAAGGCTGCGCGGGGAGTGAACCCTCTGTGAGCGGCTGGTGCAGTACCGCCCACGGTCGTCGATTGCCCCCCACAAATGAGGCTCCCGTGAACTGGCTCCAACACGCCTTCGACACCAGCGGTCCCGACGAGCCTCCGACTCCGGCTCAACGGGAACTCGTGGAAAAACTCTGCCGCGAGGTGGTGCGTCGACGACTGGCGCTGCCCGCACTGGTGTTCCTGGAGATGTCGCGCCCCCTCAACACACTCAGCGCCCAAGCACTGCACTTCCTGGCCCCGATGCTCGGAATGTTTTCTGGCCCGCGAGAGGCGGATGCGAGTTCACCGAGCCCGACTGACGCCTCCTTGCTCCCGCCAAAATCACCTGCGGCCCACGAACTGCTCGCCCAATTCCTCGAACGTCCCGACTCCGTCGGCTTCCTCTGCGACCGGATTGAAATCTTGGAACAGGAGCGAGTGCGGCAAGAGTCCGAGACGAGTATTGACCGGTAGCCGCTCGTGCCCCGTGTGCTACGCTGGCGACTTCACTCCTGCCAGCAGGGCTGCAGTGAACCCCAAGAGGTCATTTTGCTCGCGAGTG
>JANOKO010000921.1:0-1214 GCA_031419335.1 Planctomycetota bacterium | reverse complement strand
AGTCGGGCGAGTTTCTTCACTCGCCCACGCTCTGGCGAACGCAGCTACCATTGACCTACAGCGCTCCGCTGCCCGACAGCACCACACGGATCGTGCGGAACAGGATTTTGAGGTCGTTCCACAGGCAGCAGTTCCGCAGGTACATCAGGTCGAACGCCACCTTACGGCGAAAGCTCGCCAGGTTATTGTCATACCCATTGACGATCTGGGCGACACCGGTCAATCCAGGCTTGAGCCCCAAACGTTGCAGGTAGTCCGGAATCTCTTCGGAGAGCTGCTCAATGAACTCGGGACGTTCTGGACGCGGCCCGACCAGTGACATGTCTCCACGGATCACATTCCACAGCTGGGGCAACTCGTCGAGCCGGGACTTCCGCATAAATGTTCCGATACAGGTGACGCGAGCATCCCCCGGAGTGGCAAACTGAGCCCCATTCTTTTCGGCATCATTCCGCATGCTGCGAAACTTGTAGAGCGTGAAATGCCGCCCGTAGGAAAATTCCTTCCGGCGATCATTCTCAGGGATTCGGCGTTCCTCACCAGCAGGTGGCGGGTCATCCGATTGCCGGCGTTCTGCACCGGGACGACGCAGGTTCAGCCCCACTCGCGTCTGACGAAAAATCGCCGGACCGGGCGAAGTCAGCTTCACCAGAATCGCAGTCACGATCATGACCGGCGAGAGTATGGTGAGCATGCAACTGGCCAGTACCACGTCACAGACCCGCTTGAGGATCCGGGTCTCGGACTCCAGTGAATGCAGATCAATCCGCGAATCCTGGTCCCCCAATTGGGAGAGCCAATGCACCGAGGGCAACTGCTCGGCAGCTGCATACTCGAGTACATCACTCAAATTCTCTGGCCGCTTCTCAAGCTGTCGCGACAGAGTCGCAGGGGGCCCGGCCTCGGGAATGGGATGAGGGGAGAGTGTTTCCGTACTCATGGCACGCTGGGTTGGGGAAAAGGGGCCGGACATGGAGAGGTGGGTCGCTGAAATCGTCCTGCCGGTCCTCTGATGCCGGGATCACCACAACATAGTTCCTCCCCATGAGGCTAAAGGGAAACGAACCCCAATGGGAGTCTCTGTTTGAAGTGGATCTGTCGCAGGAATGGAATCACTCGGGTTGTGTGGAATGATCCACATCATCCGAATGCACTGAATTTCCGGTGTGTTCAGTCGTTCGGCAAGCTGCTGAAATCGCGTGAACAAGAGACAC
>JANOKO010000920.1:0-2250 GCA_031419335.1 Planctomycetota bacterium | reverse complement strand
GCACAAGCGGGTTCGCAAGCATGGCGAGGAACGCCTCTTCACGCACATTCACGTGCAAGGCCCCTTCGAGATCGAGCTGACACTCTACCCCCTGGACAAGGCCCGGCTGGTGTTCAAAAGTTCGATCACGGGAAAGGCGATTGAACGGGCCACGATCTCACAACTCGATCAGTTTCTCGCCTCAGAATACCCGGATGAAGCACTCGAAGATGTGACCCCGACAGGCGAGGAAGTCGACCGGTTCACAGTCTTTCGCTCACTGCTCGTCCCGATGGCTGGCGTCTCGCAAAGCCGCAAGCACCATCCGGAAGGCGACGCCCTGTACCACAGCTTGCAGGTCTTCGAACTGGCCCGCGATGAACTCCCGTACGACGAAGAGTTTCTGCTAGCTGCTCTACTGCATGACATCGGCAAAGCGATCGACCCACTCGACCATGTGCGAGCAGGACTGGAGGCTCTGCAAGGGTACATCACCGATCGCACGCACTGGTTGATTGAGAACCATATGGATGCCCACAAGATCTTCAATGGGACAATCGGAGCCCGGGCTGAGCGGCGGCTGCGGGAGCACCCAGACTTCGAGGAATTAGAATTGTTGACTCGCTGCGATTCCCACGGGAGGCAACGCGGGGCGCAAGTTCCAGAGGTCGAAGAGGCTCTCGACTATATTCGTGATTTGGCCAGGATGTACGGCTAACAAGCCGACGGGATCCCCAGCGCAGGCGGACCGTTCACCCAGCAGCACAGTCGCTACACCACCGGGAGCGTGAGCGGCACCAGATCCCCAGCGGACAAGACCGCATTCAGGCTCCCGCTTCGAAACCCCTCCAAATCCAAGGTCACGTAGCGAAACCCCAGTGATCTCAAATGAGACACGATTCGTTGACGCAAGTCTCCCTCGGCCACTCGCATCAGGGCCTCCACCGGGAGTTCGATCCGTGCGAGGTCGTTCGCTTCCAACCGTACCCGTAGCTCGCGAATTCCGAGCTGGTCTCGTAACCACATCTCGGCGGCATCGATGCGAGCGACTCGCTCGGGTGTGACCTCCACACCGTAAGCAATGCGACTCGACAGACAGGGGCTAGCAGGCTTGTTCCAGACAGGAAGACCCCACTCCCGGGCCAGTTCACGCACCTCGGATTTGCTGAGTCCCACTTCCAGAAGAGGGCTGCGAACTCGATGTTCGCTGGCTGCCACCATCCCCGGTCGGTGATCGCCAATGTCATCTGCATTGGCCCCATTGACCAGGATGTCAAACGGCTCCCTCGCCGCGATCTCCTCGATCCGTGTATAGAGTTCGTTCTTGCAGAAGTAACAACGGTTACCTGCATTCTGTGTGTAGCCGGGTTCGGAGAACTCCTGGGTGTCGATGAGGACATGCCGGATGCCGATACGACGGGCGATCTCGTTGGCGTTCTCCAATTCGCCGCTGGCGAGACTGGGGCTGACGGCTGTGATCGCGCAGGCTCGATCCCCACAAGCCATCTGGGCTGCCTGAGCCACGACGGCACTGTCGACGCCTCCGGAAAATGCCACCGCAACGCGTCCTTCGCGATGGAGGATGTCCAAGAGAGCGTCACGCTTCTGAAGGAGAGTCAGATTCAAAGGCGTTCCCTTGAACAGTTGAAATGGGGAAAGAGAAATGGGCTGGCAGTCCGTTACGGCGAGAATCCACTTTCGTATCAGGCCATGAGTCAGACAGACCCATCTTACGGTATATATGGATTGACCGCTTGCCTCATCGGCGAATGCACCCGAACAATCGTGGTTGATGATTCGTTTCGATTGCGGTCGGAACATAGAGGCCGGCCCCGCTTGGTCCGAATGGCTGCTTGGTCTACGATGCGTCACGGCAGACCCTCCCGAGGAGTCTCCGCGACCCAGGATCCGAACTCATGATCTCGCGCACTCCCCCCAGTATTGAACGCATTCTTGACAAGGCTATCGCCGGTGAGCGACTGACCTGGGCGGAGGGCGTCGAACTGTTGCAATCGCACGACCTGACCGCCATCGGAGCTGCAGCCGATGCGGTGACCAAGCGGCTGCACCCGGGGCCGGTGCGGACGTATAACATTGACCGGAACATCAACTACTCGAACGTCTGCGCGGCGGTATGTGACTTCTGTGCGTTCTATCGTCCGGTGGATCATGTCGAGGCGTATGTTCTGCCGCTGGAGACCTTATACGAGAAGATCGAGGAAACCGTCGCCCTCGGCGGGGACCAGATTCTGATGCAGGGCGGGTTGCATC
>JANOKO010000919.1:0-1084 GCA_031419335.1 Planctomycetota bacterium | reverse complement strand
CTCCCGATGGTCGCCAACCCTGGGCTATTCCCTGTAACCCCTTCAGGGTACAGAGGCTTCGAACGGTCTTCCTCTTGAGTGGTCTCACGACTGCCTGATCCACTGAGTCTTCGTAGGGTGGGACAAGCTGCTTTGGGCGCTGGCCCACCAATCCAGCAACACGTCGCACATGGTGGGCCTGCGCTCCAAAGCGAGCTGGTCTCACCCTACGGTTTGCTATTTCTCATGCAGCTCCAGAAATATCTCATCGAGATTGAGATCCTCTATCGCCACATCGGCTGTCCAGCGCTGCTTGAGTTCGACGATCAGTTCGTCACTGACCAGCGGGACCGTCACCACCGCGTGGCGGCCCTCGACTTCTGTGCGGAGCGATCCTCGCACCGCAAACGACGCGGGGAGGTCCGCAGCTGCCAACAGTCGCAGGCGTTTCACTTGGTCCTTGAGGACGTCGAGTTCATCGTGGAAGACCACCTTGCCGTCCTTCATGAGGGCCACATGCGACGCGACTCGTTCGAGGTCGGATGTGATGTGCGTCGAAAACAACACGGTGTGCTGCTCGTCAGCGGCCATCTCCAAAATCGATTCGAGGAACCACCGCCGCGCGACGGGGTCGAGGCTGGCCACCGGCTCATCGAGGATGAGCAACTCCGGGCGATGCCCCAAGGCCAGTACGAGCGCCAGCTTCTGCTTCTGCCCCACCGACAGCGGCCCGAACCGATCATGCAGCGGCAGATCCCATCGCCGCAGCAGTTCGTCCGACCATTTCGTGTCCCAGGTCTTGTAGAACGCCGACACATAGTCGACCGTCTGCCGGACCGTCATCCACGGGTAGAGCGTGATCTCCTGCGGCACGTAACCGATCTTGATCTTCTGCTCATCGTCGAGATGCCACGCATCGCGCCCCAGCACCGTGACCGATCCGCTGGTTGGCTTGAGCAGCCCGAGGAGGCACTTAATCAGCGTACTCTTCCCCGACCCGTTTAGGCCGAGCAGCCCGATCACTCGCCCACGCGGGATTTGCAAGTCGACGCCGTTGAGGACCATCTTCGAGCCGAACTGCTTATGCAGATCGGTGACATCGATG
>JANOKO010000918.1:0-1462 GCA_031419335.1 Planctomycetota bacterium | reverse complement strand
GGGGTGGGGGTCCTGGGGGTGGTGATGGTTGGGGTAATGGACCTGGGGGGGGGGCGGGGGACGGGTTCTTCGGGATGGATCTGGCGAGCGGACAGAAGTGTGTCTTCGTGGTTGATGCGTCGCGGAGTATGAACCACCCCTATCCCGGTGAGGCTAAGAACCGCCTGGGACGGGTGAAGTTTGAGTTGTACAACACGGTCCGCAAAATGACGCCGGACCAGAGCTTCTTTGTCGTCTTCTTCAACACCGAGCCAATTCCAATGCCTGCGCGGGGGCTGGTCAAAGCAGAGCCTGTGTTGATCCGTCCGTATTTGGATTGGATCTTTTCGGCCCGGGGTATCGGCCAAACCAATCCGGAATCGGCGCTATTGATGGCGCTGCGGCTGCAGCCCGACAAGATCTATTTCCTGACCGATGGAGATTTTTCGTACCGCAGCGTCCGCGCAGTCCGCGAACACAACCGTGGGCGGATTCCCATTCACACGATTGGCTTCGGAGGCCAGGAGGGGGAGAAGCACCTCCAGGAAATTGCCCGCGACAGTCATGGAACCTACCAGTTCATACCCGAACCGGTGGACGACACTCCGCCCAGCGCTCCGGCGGTCAAGGCCTCCACCGCCCAACAGACCGCACCGTAGAACGGAATCAGCCCCGTTCATGAGAGTGTTGGAAAAGGGGCCCACAGGGACTACGGCTGCTCGCAGAGAGTGAGTGCCGATTCGGTCACTAATTCAGCCATCAACTGGCGGATGTTGTAGTCATGGGCGCGGAAGCTCTCACTCCGCTGAGCGAGAAACTCGTTGCCAAAAGCCCGCACCGGTTGTTTCACAAGATGGTGGAAGAGCTGCTCGACGAACGACTCGCGGCACTCGGGACTGTCGACCAGGAACCGTGCCAGATCGAGGCTGCCTTGGAATTTGAATGCGTCCCCGCTGCGGGAGATGTAGCTGCCGCTGGCATCGACTGGGCGGCTGTTCTCCTCAGTGCGAAAGCGACCAATCGCGTCAAATTGCTCTAGCGTGAAGCCCAGTGGGTTAATCAGCGTGTGGCAGCTTTGGCACGCCTGCGGACTGGTCTGGAGCGTGATTCGCTCTCGAGTGTTGAGGTCTTTGTGCAGGTCGAGTGCCAGCGGGGCCACCGCGATCGGGGGCGACTTCAGCCGCCGCCCCAGCAGGCTGCGAGAGACAAACACGCCACGATGAATCGGGGAACTCGTCTTGTCATAGGCCAAACTGGCCAGGACCAGCGGGTGCGAGAGCAGCCCCGTGCGGGCTTGATTCGGCCATGAGACTGCCTGAAACGGAGCGTCCGCAGGAAGGTCGACGCCATACACTGCTGCCAATCGTCCATTGAGGTAGACCTGATCGGATGTCAGCAGCTCTCGGAAATCTCCAGACCGTTTCCAGACGATATCTTCGACGAATAAGTCCAGCGAGGTTCGCAGGTCGGCCACCACTTCGGG
>JANOKO010000917.1:0-2411 GCA_031419335.1 Planctomycetota bacterium | reverse complement strand
ATTCTCTCGGCGATCTCGAACACTTCGGACGTATTCAGCACCCGGTCATGTTGCTCAAACAGAGCTTCCACGGCGGCACGATGGACTTTCATCTTGGTGCCGCCAATGCCGATGGCCCCATAACACACGACCTTGCCGCGTTCTTTGGCCTTGTCCGTGACCCCGATGCCTTCGATTCCCGTGGGGGGGACAGCATTCAAATCGATCGCCACCTTCAGAGACGGGAGGTCAATCCACTGGTGTTCTTGAAGGAACTGCACCTGGGCGGCCCCGGCAGCGATCAACAGTTGACATCCCTCCAGCAGTCCCGAAAAGTTGCCGCCTTGGGGAACGGCGGCGGTGAGCTGGGCCTGGGGGTGGATTTCAAGAATGCGGTCACAGGTCTCCCGCGCCCGCTCGATGGTGCGGGACGTGACGGTCACCTCCACACCACGGCTGGCCAAGATCTGCGCGGCACGATGACCGACTGGACCCGTGCCTCCCAGCACGACCGCCCGCGATCCCGCAAGTTCCAGATGCCGCCCAGCGGCTCGCACCGCCGCAGCCGCTGTCGTATTGGAGCCATTCGAATCGAGCAGCACCGAGACGCGAATCGGCCCGAAAAAGAGAGACTGAACCTTGGCCAAAAGCGACTCTCCGGCTTGGACATCGCTTCCACCGATGAAGATCGCGGTGCTCTTCAGGTCGTGTGGGCTGCGCGTGAACATGACCCCATGCACCAATCCAGTGACGTTTTCTGTATTCACACCTCCATAAGAAAGTGACTCATCGACGCCTGCATCAATGGCAACGACGCGGTCAAACACACTGGGCAGGGCGTCAGTATCGAGTTGGAGCAGAATCTTTTTCATGCGGGTCTCTCTCGTTCGGGGAGGTCTGGCCGGGCGGAACCGTGGGAATGCACGAGAAACATCAACCCCGCTAGCGATCACGGCGACACCACACCCGCCTCATCGTACTCGAAAGGTGTCCTCGGATCGCGGCTGGAGCGATCAATCTGTCACGGTGTCTGCGTGGGAACCGACCTTTCGATCTGCGGTTGTCTCCGTTTACAATCCGCCCCGTCTGGAAATGCAGTCGCTCCAGGGTTGCGGTCGGCAAGCGGTGGCTGCGTTCTGCGTACCTGAACCGGGGACATTCTCTGGCTCAATACGATCGGTTAGTCAGGGAAGGACTGTCTCATGCTCCATCGGAGTCTGGTCTCGCTGTTGGCGAGTTGTTTCGTGGCGTTTCTGGTCCATGGAGGGTGTGGGGCTGTCTACGCTCAAACCACGGCGTCCACCATTTTAGGTGGCTACCGGCCGACCCAAGCTGTCGATGTGGAGACCCCCGAACAGGCCGAGTGGGACAAGTGCAAGATCGAGACAGTCAAGATCGGCAAAGGGACTGGTTACGTGGTGACTGGAGTGCAGGGTCAGACCCTCCGCCGGTTTGTGGATGTCGACGGCAATCAAACGGTCGACCAGTACCGCTATTACAAGGACGGTCTTGAGGTCTACCGGGAGATCGACACCACGGGTGATGCCAAGAAAGTCAACATCGATCAAGTCCGTTGGTTCAACACCGGTGGCACTCGCTGGGGTGTCGACCTGAACAAAGACGGCACCATCGATCAGTGGAAGATCATTTCTGCGGAAGAGGTCTCGATGGAGGCAGTTCGCGCTCTGACCACCGGGGATGTCAACATTCTCAAGCCCCTGCTGGCCACTGCGGAGGATTTAACGGCAGTGGGTGTCGACAAAGCCGCTCAGGCGGTCGTGCTGAAACATCTCGCCAACCCGGAACAGGCTTTGGCAGAGATCGTCAAGCAATCGAAGACGATCAAACCCACCACGCGCTGGATGCAATTCAACTGCACGATGCCGTACATGGTCCCAGCCGAGGCCGGGAAGAGTGCCCAGGATCTGTATATCTATGAGAACGCGATGGCCATTGTCGAAAATGGCCAAGACACGGGATCGATCCATCTTGGGGAAATCGTGCGCGTGGGGAATACCTGGAAGCTCACGGTCCTCCCCCGGCCCGTCGAGGGGGCGGAGTCCTTCGTGGCCGAGGGAGGGGGACTGTTCCAGCCCAGTATGGCCCAGTCGGCGGCCAACGCGGGCACTCCCGAAGGGACTCTCAAGCCGGAAGTTCAGCAACTGATCGACGCCATCAAGAAGCTCGACGACGCTCTGCCGGGGCCCAAGGCCAAGCCGGATGAAATCGAGAAATACCACGCCACGCGATTTCAATACATCTCCAAGCTGGCCGAGTTGTCGTCGTCCGCGGACGAGCGCGACAGTTGGCAACGCCAGTTGATTGAAGGTATTTACGCGGCGACACAGATGGGTGGTTACTCCGGAGGACTCGCAGAATTGCAGCGCATGGAGGCCCAATTCGCGAAGACCGCCAAGGATCAGGCAATCTAT
>JANOKO010000916.1:0-2385 GCA_031419335.1 Planctomycetota bacterium | reverse complement strand
CCAATGTCGAGTACGACATCCAGTTGCAGGTGAAGTTCTACATGCTGCATCAGGTGATCAACACGTTGATCTGCCTGCGGAATGCGGATCGGTTGCTCTCCGGGTGCCTGCCCGAAGATGCTTCCAAGGGCGGTCGAGCCGAGGATGATCCGGAGTTGTCAACGCTCATCCGCGCAGTGGTGCGGCGCGATATCGACACGGTGGTGAAGTCGCTGCCGACGGTGCTGGAGTGGATGTCGAAGCACGCGCTGCTGTATGTGCCGCTCGACAACGGGGGCAAGCCGGCTCCGATCCTGCGGGCGCAGATGATGCAGTCGGTGGTGCGGTTCTTGTTGCGGGAACTGCCGCGGATGGGGCTGTTGTATGAGACGTGGCGCGTGTTGCAGACAGCCTTCCAGATGGAACGCCGCTGGCGTCCGGATGGGCAGGCGATCACGGAGTTCGACCGGCTATTTGATCTGGCGCTGCGGAATGTCCTGGAAGAGGTGATCCACTCAGCCCGCACGTGGGGCGATGGCGAGGCGCACACCGAAGTCTTGATTGACGCCATCGGCGACATCGTCGAACCGTTCCAAGACCTGTGGCTCGACCACAGCCGCACGATGCGGATTTCGTCGGTGGACGGCCTGCGGGACAACGACGACTGGCTCGACCTGGCCGATTTCATCCGCGAGTACGGCGGCGATCTGCTGCATGCCAGCCAACTGACACTCGGCAACGTGCGGGCGATCCTGCACCAGGGGATCGACTGGTATCTCGACTATCTGGAAGAGCAGCAAGATCCACTCAAGCCGATCAAGATGCTGGATGACCTCGACTCCGGCATGATCGATCGCGAGGAGTGCGAGTGGTGTCTGGAGACGATCTACTCGATCGTGGTCGACAAGTTCGACCGGTTCCTGGAGTACAACACGACCACGACGCAGTCCGACTACGGCAACATGTTCTACTGTCTGCTCGACTTCTTGCGGCTCGAAGCCCGGTACGACCGCGACTCGTGGAGCATGTCACCGATCACGCTCGTGCATGAGATGCTGACGCGGTTGCAGGAGACCGAAGCAGCGCGGCTGTGGGAGGGCACCTACGAGGCCCAGACGACCGACCTCGCCGCGCGGCACCTGCAAGACCTCTCCGGGTTGCAGCGCGCCTACGGCATGCGGATGCCGACGATCGCCGACCACCTCAACCAGCGGTTCGTCAAACCGCTGGCCGTCAACCGCATCCTGGCCCTCGTGCATCGGGCCGTGGCCGATTCGCAAGCGGGCGTCGACTCCCCCGCGTTCGTGGAACTCCGCCGCGAGGTCGACCTGTACCTCACCGACTCCTGGGGCTCCGGCGTCGACATCCCCCCGTGGCTCCGGCAACTCGAAAAAGAAGTCTACGATGTCGTCGAACCCGACGAAGGCGGCCGTCCCGCCGCCGACGCCGAACTGGCCATGTCGGCTGTGCCCCTGACCAAGGACGAGTTCCAAAAGCAACTCAAAGCCTGGCCCCGCCGAGGCCGCACCGCCCGCAAACCGGATGGGACCAAAGGGAAAACGCGACGTGGACGGAAGAAGCCACCAGAGGAGTAAGGCTGAGTGATTTCGCTGGAATACCCCTACTCGGGAGTTGCGTGACTTCCCCGCAGTGGCAACCGCGAATTCAAATACGACTCCAGTAACAGCTGCGCTGCCAACATATCCAGCTTCTTCTTTCGCTGTTTCCGTGAGAGATCCAGTTCAATCAACTGGTCGATCACCACTGCTGTGGTGCAACGCTCATCGTGCAGGGCGATGGGCAGACCGATCTCCGAGAAGAGCCAAGCTGCAAAACGGCGGCATTGAGTCGACTTCTGGCTTTCGTGACCATTCATGTGGATCGGCAGTCCGATGACGATCCCTTGGACGAGGTATTCCTCACACCAGTTCTGGATCTGTTTCAAGTCGAGGGCGGAAGTCCGTCGTGTATAATTCTCGATGGCGCTCGATATGGTCTGCTCGGGTGTCGAGATTGCAAATCCAATGCGTTTGTCACCGTAGTCGATCCCGAGCAAACGGCCCGCTGCCGGGAGTTCGGGAAAGGCCACTTGCTCCACGCTGTGCAGGCTGGGTTGCGGCTGGCCGGGTATGGTCATGAGGGTCTCCCGAATCGTCACCAGCGAAGCCTGACGACTGAGCGTCAACACGGCGGAAACCTGCCCCTTGAAGCACAGGTTCACCACAATTCGCGCTCCATCCACGCCTCGAATGTTGGTTGTGGCAGGCCAGTGGGGGAGACGACCACTTTGTCCATCAGCGTTGACAATGCCTCAAGTTTCAGTGGCCACACGTGTGTCCACCGCTGGCCTGGTCCGCCGGAGCAATCCCTGCGTCGTCGGCGCTTCCAACCGGTGAGCAGACCTCG
>JANOKO010000915.1:0-1584 GCA_031419335.1 Planctomycetota bacterium | reverse complement strand
GCGAAGTGGTCATGGGACTCAAGCCGCAAGAGAAGACTGATCCCGATCACTTCGAAGAGCTGATCGAGAAGAAGCGACACAAGGCCAACGTCGAATTCGACTCTCAGCTCACCGCTGAACAGCTCAAGGAACTCGTCGCTGAGTTCAAAGCTGTCATCAAGAAGCACACGGGCAAGGAGTTCCCGACCGACGCCATGGAGCAGGTTCGTGGCTGCATCGGAGCTGTGTTCAGCTCGTGGATGAACGACCGGGCGATCGTCTATCGCCGCATGTACAGCATCCCCCACGACTGGGGCACGGCAGTCAATGTCCAGGCCATGGTCTTCGGTAACCTCGGCGAAGATTGTGCGACCGGGGTCGGCCTGACCCGCGATTGTGCCATCGGCACTCCGGGCTTCTGCGGCGACTACCTGATCAACGCTCAGGGCGAAGACGTGGTGGCCGGTATCCGCACCCCGCTGCGGATCGAAGAGACCCTCGGCAAGGATATGCCAGCGGCTCATAAGGAACTCGACACCATCGGCAAGACCTTGGAGAAGCACTTCAAGGAAGTCCAGGACGTCGAGTTCACCATCCAGCGCGGCAAGGTCTGGATGCTCCAGACCCGTAACGCCAAGCGAACTGGATTCGCAGCTGTCCGCATCGCGGTCGACCTGGTCAACGAAGGACTGATCACCGAGAAAGAAGCTTTGCAGAAGCGGCGTATTCCAGCGGACGACCTGAACCAGTTGCTCCAGCCGATCTTCGACACCGAAGCGAAGAAGACCGCCACTAAGGGCAATCGCCAGATCGCCAAGGGGATCAACGCTGGCCCCGGTGCCGCCACCGGCCAGATCGTGTTCCACGCCAGCGACGCGGAAGAGATGTACAACAAGGACAACAAAGTCCAGTTGATCCTCGTCCGCAAGGAAACCAGCCCGGAAGACCTTCGCGGGATGAAGGTCGCCAAGGGGATTCTGACCTCGTTCGGCGGTGCTTCATCTCACGCCGCTCTCGTCAGCCGCCAGATGGGCAAGGTCTGCATCGTCGGGTGTGGCTCGATGGTCGTCGACTACGACAAGGGCACGATCACCGCCGGGGGCCAGACCCTCAAGGGCGGCGATTGGATCAGCATCGACGGCTTCACCGGTGAAGTCTTCGCGGGCAAGGTCGACACCAAGCCGAGCGAAATCGTCCAGGTGCTCGTCAACAAGACAATGAAGCCTGCTGAGTCCGAGACCTACACTCGCTACGCCCAGCTCATGGGCTGGGTCGACAAGTACCGCACGCTCAAGGTCCGGGCCAACTCGGAGCAGGACGAAGCCCATCTGGCCGATGCGTTCGGCTGCGAAGGGGTCGGACTGTGCCGCACCGAGCACATGTTCTTCTCGAAGATCCAAGAGTTCCGCGAGATGATCGTCTCCGAAACTCTGGAGCAACGCGAAGCCGCATTGGCCAAGTTGCTGCCGTTCCAGCGGGCCGACTTCACGACCCTGTTCAAGGTGCTCGGCAGCCGTCCGGTCACGATCCGTCTGCTCGATCCACCGCTGCACGAGTTCCTCTCGGAGCACCACCTGCACGACGACGCCGGGTTGGCGGACCGTC
>JANOKO010000914.1:0-7318 GCA_031419335.1 Planctomycetota bacterium | reverse complement strand
TTGGGGGCGATAGTGATCAGTGTCGTGGGCTGGCCTGGTGCGGCAGCTCCCATAGCCACTCCGCCGTCATCTGCAATTGAAACAGTCTCCCCTGTCCAGGAGATCGTGACGGACCAGCCTGCTCTGGTCGAAGAGGAGACTGATGCTCAGTTCGGGGGAATCATCGGACAAATCGTGAGTTCGTTGCCGGTTCCAGTCAATCACATGGTGCTGGATCCCATTCGAAGAATTAACATTCCTGATGAGACACTGTTGGTTGATCCCCAGTCTGGTGGGATTGAGAATGTTGTCGTGTATCTCAAAATAGCCCCGAATTCGATTCACCTGCAATTGCAAGCCGTACCAACTCAGAGTCTGGTCGTCGACAACATGGGAACGATCAATGTTCCGCATGTCTTTTTCGCACGTGCCGGACAACCTGTGATTTTCAAAAATGGGTCGGCCTTCCCGATCAATGTCCATACGAATCCAGTCACAAACTCACAGAGCAACTTTGTGCTCCAGCCCATGGACCGGAGCGGCACCGTCATTCCGTTTCCCAAGTCTGAACCTGTCCCGTTCAAGATCGTCGACGACATTCATCCCACCTCGTCGTGCTACGGGTTGGTGCTGGACCACTCCTACGACGCTGTCACAGATGCTGCGGGACAGTTCTCCATCCCCCACTTGCCCGTCGGAATCCACAGCTTCCGCGTCTGGCATGAGCGAGTGGGGTATATCGCCCGCGATTATCCGGTGACCGTCACCGGCGGCCAAATTACGACTCTGCCGCCGCTGACAGTGCCCGCAGAGAAACTCTGGAAACGGTAGGCTGCATACTGGTCTCTCAGTGTGTGGTTTGGCGCTGATCGGCGGTTCTTTGGACTGCCGGGTTTGTCGTTGCGCATTTCGATGCGCGGACAACTGCCGCACTTCATTGAGGCTGCGCTGTGGCGGTTTTCACCGGGAGGTCGGAAGGCACTCGCATGGAACGCAAGAGTCCCTCCACAATATCCGCAGCTGCAGGTGCGGCGACCATCCCGCCGTAGTCGCTGCCACCGGTAGTTGGTTCATCGACGGTCACAATCACAACCACGCGGGGGGCGTGGACTGGAGCGCCGCAGACGAAAGAGCTGATGTGACGGGTGTGTGAGTAACGGCCATCGGGGTTCATTTTTTGGGCAGTACCGGTCTTGCCAAAGAGGGTGTAGCTGTCGAGTTTCGCCTTGGTTCCGGTGCCGCGCTGGACCACCTCCACGAGCGCCTCTTGCACCACCCAGCGTGTTGCTACGGGTCCGACCAGATCGGTGGTCACGACATGGGGGGCGATTGACTGACGACCGACCGAGCCGAGATAGAGATGCGGCGTGATCCATCGTCCTCCATTCGCGAGAGCGGCATGTGCAGCCAGAATCTGGAGCGGCGTCGCCAGCATCTCCTGCCCCATCGGGATCGAGCCGGTTGAGTAGACCGTCCACGTGTGCAGCGGATGCAACGTGCCCGCCAACTCCCCGGGGAGCTCGATCCCCGTACGGCGGCCAAAACTGAACCGCGTCAAGACCTCGTGCAGTGCCGGATTCGTGAGCGTCTCGCCGATCTTCGCCATACCGATGTTACTGGATTTCACCAGCACATCTTTGAGGCTCAGTACTCCATACCGGTGGTGATCATGCAGAACGCGCGGCCCCATGCGGTAAGCCCCTCGCTCGCAGTTGATCGTGTCGGTCGTCTGCAGGAGTTGCTGATCGAGGCCCCAGGCGACAATGACGGGCTTGATCGTCGATCCCGGTTCGTAGGCCGCCTGAATCGAAAGGTTTCGCCAGGAGTTCGGCGGGGCAATCTCGGGGTGAGACGGGTCGAACGCGGGTCGGCTGACCATCGCCAGCACCTCGCCGGTGGCGGGGTCGAGAACGGTCGCACATGCCCCGACGGGTCGGTGCGTCTCCATCAACTCGTCCATCCGCCGCTCGACAAGCAGTTGACTCATGATATCGATGGTCAGTTGGATGTTCTCGCCCGCTTGGGGAGGGGTGGTTTCGTGTTCGAGCATGTCGATGACGAATCCGCGAGCATCGCGGATGACGGTCCGCTCGCCAGGTACTCCCCGTAGCCGGGCGTCCAACGACTCTTCGATTCCGCCGTGGGGAGTACCGTCGATATCACGCCAGCCCAGGACATGCGCTGCGAGAGCCCCTTGTGGATAGACCCGCAGGTATTCGGGTCGAAACCCCCACTCATCTTGCGGCAAATTCGCGGCGACGACATGTGCGCTCTCCGATTCGGAGAGTCGACGTTTGACCCATAAAAACCGCTTGTCACGCTGCTCCATCAAGCGCTGCTGCAACTCGACCGGATCGATTCCCGAGGCCCGGGCAAGGGTACACGCGGTATTGAGTGTGTCGACCACGCGGGAGGGATCGACATACAAACTCTGAACAGAGATCGTCGTCGCCAGCAGCCGCCCCTTACGGTCAAACAGATCGCCGGGGCGAGCGGGAATGCTCTCGTGGTGTCTTTGTTGACGGGTCGCTCGATGGGTGAACTGGTGCTGTTGAAACCACTGAATCTGGATCATCCGCCCCATTAACAAGCACCACACCACCGACAAAACCAGCAAGACGCTCGTCGAACGCCAAGCCAATCGGGGTTCGTGACGAGTGGGCATGGGAGAGGGGTAGGGTGAGGGCAGGGGGCAGAGGTCGTCTGCATTCAGCGAGGGCCTGGGGCTGTCCAGCGTGTTGAAACATGTGGGATGGGCAGCTTGCCATGTCGGAAAAACATGGCATCACGGGCTGTTTCAACAGGCTGTTCACAGAGGATGCTGGTTCCGACAGAGCACGAACAGTCATTTTCGGAGTGGTCGTAACGACGCGGCCTGTTGATGTTGAGTCTCGCGCTCGGCATGTTCGTTCGACTCCCGCAGGCGGGCGCGAGCACCTAATTCCTGGGTCCGCAGCTTCAGACGAGCGTACTTCTCTTCCAATTGTTCGAGGCGGTAGACCTGCAGTGTTTGTTCCCGTTTCGCGTCGAGTAACCGCTTCTCGATCGTAATTCCGGCTGCGGCGATCAGTACGACGAGCGAGAGTGCGGAGCAGAATCGGAAGAACATGAAGAACACCGATGAGAAATGCAGTCGGATTCGCCGAGGAGGCGGTTGGACCACGACGCATCAGTTACTTTGCCGACTCTTCGACAGCTGGCGGATCATTCGGAGTGGCGCTCTCTGCGGGAACGTCCATTCCCTCCTCGGGAGTCAATTCTGGCAAAATCGGTCGTCGTTCTGGATGCAGGTGGTACGTCGGGATCGCAGAGTCTCGTTCTTTCAGACAGACCACCAAGCCCTCCTGTGTGGCCAGAAACAACCGGTCCGTCCGGTCATTCGTGGGCGTCATACCGAATTGGCGAAGAGGCAGCTTGCCCACGACGCGGCCATCGGAAGACTGGATGATCACGATTTCTTTTTGCTCATTAAAGGCATAGATGCGAGATTGCCCGACCATGAGCAATTGCCGAGCTTGTTCCTGGGGCAAATCCCATATTTGGCTTCCGGTGTCGGCGTTCAAAGCATATGTGCCTACCGTTTCCGGAGTCACGTAGACGCGAGATCCGAAAAATCTTGGCTGTTGTCGAATCGGGTGTGCTGAGGTGAAAGCCCAGCGGTACTGGCCGTTATCCTGAAACAGGCAATACATCCGGGAATTCTCAGAAGCCAGCAAGATCGAGGTTTCGTTGCGTCCCAATGGCGTGACAATCTTGGAGTCCGTTTCGAATTGGAAGATCAGCTTCTGGCCCTTGGTGGCCACGGAGAAAAATGACCCGGATGAGCTGGCAAAACAGACACTACGTGACGTGGCAATCGGGGGGGAGACAATCTCGGACGGTGTCTGGTATCGCCAAATCTGAGCCAAGTGTGAGTACTCAGGGAGTCGACGCTGCTCATGCAATTTTCGAGTCACCGCCAAGTCGAACCCGTACACGCTGCCATCCACCATGCCGATGTAGACTTGATCTTCGTCCACTGCGGGAGGGGCAGAGGGATGCTTGGGAAGTTTGAGTTCCCAGATGATGTCCCCGGTGCGCTTATCCAACGCGACGAGGTTCATCCCGACGGCCAAGAGCAATTGATCGGCGTTGGTGATCGGAGCAAACGACTGCTGATCGGGACGCCCGACCAGTGTTGACCAGGCCTTGCGACCGGTTTCCGCATCAAACGCGGTGATGATCCCGGTGGTAGAGCGCACGAACAGCATGGCTTCATCGTTGGTGACGAAGTCCACTTTCTCGCGTCCGGGGTCAATCGAAGCCCGACCCCACCACGCCATTTTCAACCCGTGACGAGCTAACTCAGAGGGGTCGGGCAACTCGCTGGCGTAGGCCGCAAATGCGCAGAGTCCCATGGCGAATGTTGTCAACAGGAGTCGAATTGACTGCATGGAACGCTCCACGAAACCGCAAGTGAAGGAGTCGGAAGGCCGCCTCGACATCCAGAGCAGAACGCCCCGTTCGGTCATCGTCGGCATTTCCCCGACCAATTTCCAGCCCTCTCTCGGGTTGGGGCGTCAAAACCCTGTCCTTTTCCGCTTCCATGCTCAGGACCGTTGCTGGACACTTTCCAGGATTGATCGGAATATCAGAACCTACAGGACATCCGGGTTCGGTCGAGACAGTTGCCGTTCGAAACTGCTGGGCCTATGGCTCGGTACAGGCGCTGTCTGGCAGTGGGGGGGCTGGCCAATTTTTATGGCAGCTCGCGCCATGTGTCACCGCAGAGGGCGCCGGGGTTCGCAGAGGACATCGGACATGGGCGTGGCAGGGGTGAGGAAACGGATGCGGATCAGGCCCTCTGCGAAACTTAGCGTCCTCGGCGGTTATTTCTGCGGAGGGATTTCGTAGGGCACTCAGTCGCTTGTCGCTGATCGCGAGGCTGGCAACTAACCCGAGTGCAACTTCGGGTACTGGAACTGAACGCCTGCCACGTTCCAGAAGAGGTGGCGGGCGGCAAGGACCGAGATCAACACTGCCAGTAACACGACACCCTGGAATCTGATGCCCGACTGAGAGATTCCCCCGCGATACAATTTGGCTGCACACCAGAAGGCTGGTCAGACCACACCATTCCCCTTAAAGAGTCGTGTCGGTATGTTGTCGCATCGTGTCATGGCACAGTCTTCAGGAACACTCCCGTGAATTACCGACTCGCGCTTCTCTTCGGTCTCGTACTCGCTGGTCTGAGCAGCATGCCAGCACAGTCCAATCCCCCTGGAACCACCCCGATAACTGCGGATTCAATGCTGACCACTTTTTTCCGGGATTATCTGGAGGCCGATTTCCGGTTCAGCCCGTTACGAGCGTCGCGGCTCGGAGATCATCGGTATGACGCTCAGCTCGATGATCTGTCGCCAGCCGCTCGGGCGAAGCGGGCAGAGTTGGTGCGGCAGACGTTGGAGCGACTGCCGCAGGTGGTCGACTACACGAAGCTTTCTCGCGACGGGCAGGTCGACTTCGAGATCCTGCGTGACCGGTTGAAACTCGACCTCTGGCTGGATGAACACGAGAAACCATACGAGCGCGACCCCCGAATCTGCACGGGGCTGGCGACCGATTGCGTCTATGTGTTGTTCACGCAGTCGACGCTGCCGCTGGAGACGAATGTGACGAACGCCCTCGCGCGGATGAAACTCGTTCCGGCTGTGCTGGTTGCGGGTCGCGAGGCCCTGAAGAACCCGCCGAAAGTGCTGACCGAGACCGCGATCCGGCAAAACAAGGGGGCGATTGCTTTCTACCAGACGGAGCTATTAACGATGGTAGGAGAGACGCCTCAGAGAGAGGCGCTCCAGGCGGCCAGTTTGCCTGTCATTGAGGCCCTCCAGCAGCATCAAACGTTTCTGGAAACCGACCTCCTTCCACGGGCGACCGGTGAGTGGCGGATCGGGAAGGGGCGGTTCGCCGAGAAATTTCTCCTGGAACTTGATGCGGGAGTGACTGCTGATCAGATCCTGCACGAGGCCGAAGTCCATCTGGCCCAAACCCACCGCGACATGCTGCTCATCGCCCGGCAACTCTGGGGCCGGTACTTCCCGAAGGAGCCGCTCCCGCCCGATGACCAGGCCGGTCGCCAGACCACAATCCGCCGCGTCATCGAGGAGATCGGCCTCGACCATAGCCAGCCGAACGAACTGGCCCGCGATGCGATCGCCACGGTCACCGACCTCAAGCAGTTCATCACCGACCGTGACATTCTCAAGCTCCCCGTGCCGGACCGCTGCCGGATCATCGAGATGCCGGAGTTCCAGCGCGGCAACAGCGTCGCGTTCCTCGATGCCGCCCCGCCGCTGGATACATCGGCTTCGAGCATCTACGCTATCAGCCCGCCGCCGAAGGACTGGGAGGCCGCTCGCGCGGAGTCATACCTCGGCGAATACAACCGCCAGATGCTCCGCATTCTGACAATCCACGAAGCCTACCCCGGCCACTACGTGCAGCTCGAATACGCCAACCGCCATCCCTCAATGATCCGCCGTATCCTCGGATCGGGCGTCTACGCCGAAGGATGGGCCAACTACTGTGAGCAGATGATCCTCGACCAAGGGTACGGTGCGGACGACCTGCCGCTCCGCATGATGCAGCTCAAGTTCCTGCTACGAAGCGTGGCGAACACGATCCTCGACCACAAGATGCACGGCAGGCAAATGACCGATGAAGAGGCGGTGCGGTTCTTGACTGAGGACGCTTTCCAAGGGGAGGGAGAAGCCCGGTTAAAGGTGATCCGCTCGAAGCAGTCGTCTTGCCAGCTCTCCACGTACTTCGTCGGTCGCTCGGCGTTTATGCGGTTGCGGCGCGAGGTCCAACGAGAGCAGGGGGCCGAGTTCAACCTGGGTCGTTACCACGAGGCAGCGTTGGAACAGGGGACCGTGCCGGTGAAGTATTTGCCGGAACTCGTTCGAGAGCGTTTGAAGCGGGCGCGTTGACGCCCCCAATCACTCGGTCCCCAACTCCGCTTCTTCGCTCCAGGGCATGCTCAGTGGCGCAGAGCCCTCGCGTCGTGGCTCGACGGGTGTTCGTGCCTTGCGGACAATCTTTGAGATCGTGTCAGCGGTGGCTCACGGATCCGACGTATCCTGCGAGGGAGCCTGCGACAGAGCGAGTCCGGTGTTACACTGCGGTCCCAAGATTCGAGTACGAATTCGCCACTGGGTGGGCCATGTCGTTTGTTCAGATCCACAATCTGCGCGTCTCTTACGGCAAGCTCAAGGCGGTGCGGGGGATCTCGTTCGAGGTTCCCCAAGGTGAAGTGTTCGGTTTCATCGGCAGTGTTCGCTGCCAGTTATTACGGATTATG
>JANOKO010000913.1:0-5863 GCA_031419335.1 Planctomycetota bacterium | reverse complement strand
AGGGAAACCAGTCGACTTGCCCTCGCTCTTCTCGGAGAGATCGTGATAGCCGGGCGTAGCCTTGATCCACGCGGGCACGCCACTCGGGCGACCTGGATAGGTGTCGTGCAGGCGGAGGATGAGCTGATGCCCGCGCGCCGCCGCGTCGCTCATCAATCGCTCGACCTTGCTCCAATCGTAGATGCCGCGCGCCGTGACGACTTCATCGTAACGCAGGTAGGAAAACTCCATCGAGATCGCCGGCGACTTTCGATGCTCCGACGTGCTCCAGAAGACAAGCCCGGTCATCGGCAGCGTCCCTTGGATTTCGGCGCGAAGCGGAACCGGATGAAAAACATCGGCTCCATACGCGCAGCTCAACGCCAGGAACAGCAAGGACAAGGCGGCGAGACGGAGTGTGATTGTCATCACGGTCATGTCTTTTTGAGGTGAAAGGTCGGCGATACGGTTTCGTCACGAATTGAAAGGACTCAAAGACACACTACTTCGACTCTTTCAGCATCGCCGCCATCGCGTGGCCCAGCGCGTCGCCGACTTCGTAGTAGGTCTCGGCGTTGTGGTTGTAGTGGTAGCCTTGGTTCACCGGAGACACGTCGGCCTCGCGCCATAGGTCGCGAGTATCGACCGCTTTTACGTTGCCCTTGAACTCGGCGTACTTGCCCTTGTCGCCATCGACCGACAGTTGAGCTTCGGCGATCTGAAGTCCAAAGCCCTCGCGACCGGGATTGCCGCATCCCGTCGCCAGCACGAACTTCGCGTTCGGCGCGTTGAAGTCTGTGCGCAGCGACTTGATGAGATGCACGAGGTTCTGTTCATAGCGACTGGCCAGCGCGGCGTTTTGATCTTTGTGTCCCTGCCACCAGACGAAGCCCGCGACTTCGTAGCTCTGCCCTTTGTAGTCGGGGTAATACTTTTCGAGGTTCTTCAGCACGGCTTTCGCATGCGCCGTATCGGCGTCGTACTGACGACCGGCGTACCACGGAACCGGCTTCGGTTCCGTCCCCATGTCCCAGAAGTTGGCCACGTCCTGGTAGCCCGCGTAGATCTTGCCTTCGAACTCGAATCGCTCACTGCCGGGCGGGAGCAAATCCCATCCGAGGCTGCGGTTGCCGATGCACGCTTTGAGCAACAACACCGGCTCATCGTGAAAGTGCCCCATCACATGCCCAAAGCCCAACTCGGGACCGAACGAACCTTTCGGAGTCAACCATTCGTTGCGGACATCGCCAAACTTCTCCAGGTCCTTATAGTCAACGCCGCGCTGATCCATAACATGGACGTAGCGGACATCCTGCCGAGTCGTCCAATTCCCCGCGTCATCAACCAAGTGCGGATACTTGCCCTGTTCTTTGACCATGAACTCCAAGGAGCCCTTCGTCTCCTTCGGCCCCACCCTGCCAAAGCCGAGCATGTTGGACTGCCCCAGCATGACGTAGACCTTGATCGGCTGGCTGTGATCGCCGGGTTTGCCATCCGGCTTCGGCAATTGGTGGTTTGAATTTGCCTCGTTTTTCTCCGCGGCCGACGCGTTAGCCGTGCCCATGACCGTTGCCGCCAACACCGCGAGCACTGCGAGTAATGAGTTCCGGTTCATGATGTTGTCTCCATTGCGTGTTGACTCGGACTGGATGTGATCGATTCCAGTTTAGCTTCGGCGACCACCCGAATCTTGGCCCAGAATCGCATCGAACCGTGAATCCGCGCACATCACATCCACATGCCCGTGACTTCTGGATGGATCGTGATCTCTACATGGATCGGCGCTGGAACCGATCAGTCTGGCTGCTGTACAGGCAGGTGGGTATGCAGGTAGTTTGTCAGCAACGAGTAGAAGTGCGGAACGGTATTGCGGCCTTCATTGATCGCATGCGACCGCGCTGGGTAGGGCATCACGGTGAACAGCTTGTTGTGGGCGATCAGCTCGTTGCTAAGCATCTCGGTTCCCTGGTAGTGGCCGTTATCATCTCCGGTGCCGTGGACGAGTAGCAGGTTTCCTTTCAACTGCTTCGCGTAAGTGATTGGTGACCCGAGTCGATAGCAGTCGGCGTTGTCGGAGGGTAGCCCCATGTAGCGTTCCTGATAAATCGTGTCGTAGAGCAGTTGATCTGCATTCGGGGCGACGGCGATGGCTGTGTGATACAGGTCGGGATAACGGAAGAGGGCGTTCAGGCTCATGCTGCCGCCGCCACTCCAGCCCCAGATGCCCACCCGCTGCGAGTCGGCAAAACTCCAACGCTGCAACAAGGCGCGTGTGGCTGCCGCTTGTTCCTCGGGGGCGATGATCCCGATCTTGCGGTGGACGCACTTTCTCCACTCGCGACCTCGCGGCGAGTTCGTGCCGCGATTGTCGACGCTGGCGACCAGATAGCCCTGCTGGGCCAGCATCCAGTGCCACAGCCCCCGTGGTCCCTGCCAGGCATCGCGCACCGTTTGGCCGTGCGGTTCGCCGTAGACATGGAACATCAATGGGTATTTCTTCGACGGATCGAATGAGGGTGGCTTCAGACACCAGCCGTCGAGCAACAGACCGCTGCCGTTATTGACCCGAAAGAATTCAACGCTCGGTCGGTCGAGCTTGTCGCATTTCTCACGCAACTTCGCGTTGTCTGATAGCACACGAACCACGCTGTGATCGGCTAGCCGAAGCAGCTCAACAACCGGTGGTGTGGTGAATGTGGAGTATCGGTGGATCGCCCAACTCGCATCAGGTGAAACCTCGTAGGTATGCCAACCGGGCTGATTGGCGGGCGACAGGCGTTCGGGTTTCCCACCGCCGAGCGGCACTCGGTACAGGTAACGCTGAGTCGGGTTTTCTGGTGACGCAGCGAAGTACAGCCACTCGTGGGCCTCGTCGACTGCTTCGACAGTCAGCACATCGAAGTCGCCCTCAGTGATCGCCGAGAACCCCTCGCCATCGGCGCTGGCCTGATAGGCCTGCCGCCAACCGTTGCGCTCACTCAGCCAGACGAATCCCTTTCCGCCATTGACCCACCTAACCGGATTCTCATTCTCCAGCCATGCCGGATCGGTCTCCGTCAGAATTGTTCGGATCGTGCTGGTCTTCACGTCACAAAGCATGACGCGGTTGACGTTTTGAAGGCGGTTCAACTGCTGGATCAGAATGGCTCCGCCGTCGGGTGCCCACTCCATCTGAGGTAGATAATGTTCGCGAGGATCACCCGGCAGGTCGAGCCAGCGGACCTCGCCGTCCTTGGTGCCGACCACGCCGATGCGGCTGGCTGAGTTCGTTGTGCCGACCTTGGGGTACGGGAACGATGTGACACGAGGGTAGGTTCCCTGGGTGTTATCGATGAGGTGGAAGTCCTCGACCCCGGTCGTGTCAAAGCTCCAGAAGGCGATCGACTGGCCGTCGGGACTCCAGCGATAGCCATCGCGGATCATCAGTTCTTCTTCGTTCACCCAATCCGCAGTGCCATTGATCAGCTTGGCTGATCCATCGGTCGTCAGTGCGGTGATCTGCAAGTCGCACAAATCTTGAACGTAGAGGTTGCTCTCGCGGACATAGGCCACGTGCGAGCCATCGGGCGAGAACTTCGCGAACATCAACGTGGATGGTGTTGCTTCTTCGCCCAGCTTCTTCAGTTTCCGAGTCGCAATGTCGAGAACCCAATAGTCTCCCCGTGTCTTGAGTCGCCAGACTCGCTGGCTGTCAGTGTAGATCAACAGCTTGGATTCGTCCGCCGAAAACGCGAATCCGTCGACAGTGAGTGGCTTGGACTCGCCCGGTGGAACTAAAGCACTGGCTGGCACCATGACCTCTTCGGTGCCGGCGGCCACATCAACGCGAACCAAGACTTGGCCGCCGCCTTCAGCCTCAAGCCTCTTCAGTGTGAAGTAGGCTCCGCCCAACTTGCTCCAAGAGATGGTGTCAATCTTCTCCTCCTGGAACTCGTCCTCAGTGAAAATGCGTTCGACCGTCAATTGAGTGTTCGATTCGTCGGACTTCATCGGATTCTTTTCAGATTCGGGGTTCGGTTGTGGACTGGCTTGGGCCTTGTTCACTTGGTGAGCTGGTGTGGCCGCATCGGCAGCGAAGGAATTCATGCAGATCAACCACAGGGCAGACAAGCAGACACTGGAGACCAGCATGCCGCAGTGAATAGATGGGTGTCGTTTCATTGGGTGTCTCAGTTTGATGGTTCATCCGACTATTTGGGGGGATTCCCGATGACCGGGGTGGATTTCCAAGGCATCTCTCCGATGTCCAATGGTTGCAGGGAGATATAGCAATCTGCTGCTATGCCCCTGCCAGGAGAAGCGGAGGCAGGCTCTGCTGGGAAGCAAACTACCAAGGAATATCCTGGTCTCCGATGCGCCAAGAGCGTGTCAGCCCCTGGCTGAGGTTGTCGGCCCGGGGCCTCTTTCGGAACTGGCACATTGGACATCGGAGCGATGCCTCCGTAAATCCATATGCCGTCAGGCATTTCGGAATCCCCCCAAATAGTCGGATGAACCCCATTTTTGCTGGAGAGGAGATCCCTTTGGCGTGGAATCTTTCCTGAGCCTGCAGTACCGGGTTGGCCAGCAGAGAGAATAGGAACGCAGCCAAGATTGCCGGAAGTGTTTGCAAAATACTCTTTCACATGTGACGGGAATTGGGAACATCGATCACCTCCAACCGGGGCAATGGCCTTCGGTGCATCGCCTGCCGGGAGGTTGGTCGTCACTGTCGCGATGTTCGGCGCCGAAAGGACGACAATATTCCGGATAACTCCATGACTAACTCCTGGTAAGACTTGGTGTTCATCATCCACTCGCTCTGGGTGTACGGTGTATTCAACTTCGTGCCAGCAGTGCCATCGCTGCGTTGTGGCCAGCGATTCCGCTAACGCCGCCGCCTCGTCGAGCACCGGCGCCCGCGAGAAAGATATGCGGATCATCGGTTTCAGCGCCCCAGAGTGGCTGGCCCGCGTCCTCGGCATCGTCGTCAAGAAACGGAAATTCCAAGTCACAATGAAAGATGTTCCCTCTCGGTAGAGAAATGTCTGCCTCTAGATCGAGTGGCGACTTCACCTCAATCGCCAGCGAGCCATCGCTGCATGGAGCTAGTACGGATTCGATCGGGTCGAGTAGATACTGGTTCAAGCTGTCGATGGCGTGCTGCTGAGCCACGGCTTTGGCTCGATGTGGATCCGCATCAAAGAGTGTCGCTGGCGTATGCAGACCAAACAAAGAGAGAGTGTGGAAACCCCTGGCAATCAGATCAGCAGACAGGATCGTGGGATCGGTGAGTGTATGGCAGTACATCTCCAATGGCAGTGGCTGCGGCATGTTCCCGCCACAGGCATGAGTGTAGGCGGCCTCCAACTGCAAAAAGTGTTCATTGACATGAAACGTTCCGCTAAAGGCGAGGTGCGGGTCCACGCCGGATTTCAGCCTCGGCAAGCGAGACAGGAGCATGTTGAACTTCAACTGTGATCCCTCTCGTGAATCCGGAGCAGTGCTCCCTCGCAGCCGTGCCAGATGTTGGGGAGCAGCTGCAAAGAGGAGATCATTCCCGACGAAGGCGTGGCCGGATTCCGTCTCTACGCGAACGCCCGCCGAGCCACTTTCCAGCGAGGCGACCTTAGATCGGAGTTCGATTTCCACACCATGCGATGTTGCGACTCGGTGTAGTTCCGTGACCAATGCGCCCATCCCACCCTGCGGCACGCGCCACTGGCCAGTTCCGTTTCCAATCATGTGGTACAGAAAGCACCGATTGGCCTGCATGTCATCCGCCGATGCGAAAGTGCCGATGAGCGCGTCAGTCAGAACCACACCGCGCACGAGATCATCACAGAATCGATCGCGAATGACCTCGCCAATCGGAATCTCTATTAAGTCGCGCCAGACATCGAGC
>JANOKO010000912.1:0-1313 GCA_031419335.1 Planctomycetota bacterium | reverse complement strand
TCAGCCGCTGCAGCACGAACGACTGCTCGTCGAGATGGGCATGGGTGTCGATCAGGAACATGAGGAGTGGGGAGCCTGAAGATTGGTTCACGAACAGGGACGAGCACTGTACGACGGACATCCTTAGTCCGTCGATTCCGTCGTAGTGACAGCTGCGACGGACTAGAAAGTCCGTCGTACGAAACTACTTGTCAGTCGGAACCGATACCCGCCGTACCCCCATGTCGGCGTACTCAAACCGTGTCAGCCCGGTACTGGCTTCGGTCAGCCGGTCGACGATCTTGGGCAGCGCGGCTGAGATCCCCTCGGTCACGGTGAGCCGAGCGTTGCGGTCATACGTCAGCATCAGGATCACCAGGTGCTTCGGCTGGGGGAGGCTGCGGTAGGCGGTTTCGAGTTCGACCGAGAAACGCTCGATGTCGGCGTCCTCGGCCGTATTGAGGTTCACGCGCAGCTCGCGTTCGCGGTCGCCCGAGTCGAGATGGGCCACGTTCTGGCCATCGATAAACAGCTCCCACACGTCGCAGCGTTTGCGGATCTCGTCATAGGTGAGCAGGTGTTGCAAGATCGGCTCCGGCGACCCGCTGGCCAGCGCTTTCAACTGAGATTCGGCGGCGGGCGATGGGCCGTTTAAGGTCGGTGCCCGCATTTCCTTGACGAAGGCTTGCGTCTCGTTCGGGGTAAGGCGGAACACCTCGCCGAGCATGCGTGCGACGGCTTCGTGTTGCTCGTGAACACGGTCGGTCTCCTGCTGCGCGGCGGCGACATGGGCTTGTGCGTCTTTCACCTGGGCTTCCATCTCGACAACGGAAGTTGCGGAGGTGGTGGCTTGCGTCTCCAAGGCAGCGGCCCGCTCCTTGATGTCGAGAAACTGCATGAACAGCACGATCAGCAGCATGTCGAGAATCGGTGTGATCTGAAGTGTCAGTCGGCGGCGGGTGATCATGCGTCGGGCCCCTCCGACTTTTTGGCCGACAGCGCGAGTTCCCGCTTGGCTCGTCCGACCGTCTCCCGCACGAGTTTGCGGTCTTCGGACAAGCGGTTGAATGACGGCTCCAGCCAACTGTTGATGAACATCAGAATGATGGCTGAGATCAGCCCCGCGAACGAACACCAGATCGCCTCGCCGAAGCGTTCGACCACCAGGGCGACCGAGGCCGCTTGCCCCCCGGCTTTGGTATTCAAAGCGGCCCCAATCGCCAGCATCGTCCCCAGCACACCGGCCAGCGGGTACGCCTCGATCATCGTGCGGGCGCTGTTGTAGATCGTGTCGAACGACATCGATTGCAGATACCGCCGCTTCTCGTCCAAGA
>JANOKO010000911.1:0-1245 GCA_031419335.1 Planctomycetota bacterium | reverse complement strand
TCTTCAACTCCTTCATCTTCGCCCGCAGCCGGCCGACGTTGTCGTCGATGTTGGTGATCATGCCGTAGAACTTGGCTCGCTGGGGGTCGTTCAGGTGGGCATACTTCGCCTCGTACTCGGGGGGGCAATCCAGTGGCCCATGCGGAGCGTTGGTGGCGATGTGAGCGTAGAACGGCCCCTGCCCTTTGCGGCTCTCGATCCAGGTCAGAGCCTGCTCGAAGAACACGTCCGTGCAGTACTTCTTGGTCTTTACGAACGTTCCGTTATGCAGCACTGCCGGGTGAAAGTACGAATTCTTCGGGGCATCGCCACAACTGCCGGGATAGGTCTGCCCGATGCCGCCCGCTCCGTGGATGAACACCTCGCTGAAGCCCCGCCGATTCGGCTGGTAGGGTGCCTCGTCGCCGAGGTGCCACTTGCCGAATATCCCCGTCGCGTAACCGGCCTGCTGGAGCAGCTGGGGAAACGTCGTGGCCGAGAGGGCCATGCGCTCGCGTTCGTTGATCGTATGCGTCACCCCCGAGCGGAACTCATGCCGCCCCGTCATCAGCGAACAGCGAGTCGGGGCACAGGTTGGGCTAACGTGGAAGTTCGTCAGACGAACCGACTCGGCGGCAAGGGCATCAATGTTGGGCGTCTTGACCGATGGGTTCCCATGACAGGCCAGATCGCCGTACCCCTGGTCATCGGTCAGGACGAGGATGATGTTGGGCTGAGCAGATCGCTCAGCTCCATCGACCAGACTGGCCCCGAGGAGCAGGACCAGGCAGGCCAAGAGACGAGATGTGACGGGCATGGCATGACCTTGTGAGAGAGAGCCCAATCGCGGGATGGCCCAGAGGCGGCTTTGAGCGACTGGGTTGTGGAACAACAGGAGGTTACGGGGGACACGCTCGACTTTCCATCCCTCTTGTTCCTGCGTCATCCGGACATCCCAAGCGATATCTGGGCCACCCCACCAGTTCGAATGAGCGATCAGTTCTCATCAGCTCTCTCTCTCGATGCCGTCTGCGGAACTACAGCTGGTCTTCGATCTGGTCTAGAATCCCACCCAACCCGTGTCGGGGCCACGGCAGCGGGCTGGACTTGTAAGTGATCGTGTCCGATCACCATCGGCCGATGATGCTTCGTTGGTGCATTGGAGACAGCATGATTCTGGCGTGCGATGTGGGCGGGACTTCGACGCGAGTGGCGTTGTTCGAACCGGTGGCTGATCGAGCGACGATGGTCGACAGTGAGACTGTC
>JANOKO010000910.1:0-3233 GCA_031419335.1 Planctomycetota bacterium | reverse complement strand
TTCGATCGGACGTTTGGCATCCTGACCCAGGGCGGCATTCTCCGACTTCGTCGGATCACTTGCCCTGGGCTATCGAGTGCTGCCCCTTCGGGGCGTCGGCGGCGGGACTTGGGGAGGCGGTCTGGGGCTGGAGATTCAATGCGTAAAGACCGGAGCTTAAACCGCTTTAGGTCGCAAAACTCCACAGAATTCTGCTCTCTGAAGTCTCACGACTTCAGAGACTCAAACATGGAACCCCAACCCAGCCCTAGACGCTGGTCTCGTCCTCGGCCTGTTCCTGGTTCTTTTTCCGCTTCTTCGGATTCCCTTTGCTCGGCTTCTTGGCGTCGGGTTTCTTCGTCTCCGGCTGCTTCTCGCCAGGCTTCTTCATCGTCGGTGGTTGGGGATCGCCTTCCTTGTCGAGAGCCTTGCGTGACTTCTTCTCCAGTTCCTTCTCGCGAGCCTTCGATTTCTCAATCTCCTCACGCAGTTCCTTCAGCGATTGCTCCACGGGCACCTGAGCGAAGCTCGAACCGGCTGTATACGAACCGCAGCCAGAAGCCCCCTCCACACAGTAGCTCTGGTCGAGACTGCGAAAAGCCATCGCCACATCGGTCAACTCATCATTGACCGACTTCGATGCGGCCGACAGCCCCACCGTAGCCCCGATGACACCCACAGTGCCCAACAGAACGCTTTCCGCGGACAGCACGAAACCGTACTCGTCTCGGAGCAGTTGCAACAACAAATTCATCATTGGTTCCTTGTTCTTCGCGAATGTCTGCAAACATTCGCAGGTCGCATGAGATGCGTGTGTGGCGACCTGAACAGGGTGGTTGATTGTATCGACCTGTTTACAACTGTCAATATAGAATGTTTGCAAAACGTAAGTAGGCTGGGTTGGCTGGGATGCTTTAAGGCGGCAAGATCGTCGCTCTTTGATCGGTCAGCTCCACTTTCAATGACGCGGGACCACAGATCGCCGACAACATGTCTTTGGCACTGGCTCCCTGCAAGTCGATATTCAGTTTGATCTGTAGGTCAACTCCAGCTGCGACCAAGGCGTCCTCGTCCCATTCGAGTGGGATGCCTTGTTCCTTGAGCTTCTGGAGTACGCCTATCAGAGGAGCGTTCTCGGCCTGGAAGGTAAACTTCCGTGCCCGCCAGTCCCCGGCGGGCTGCCTCGAGTGAGGCCGGGGTTTACTGCCCCCCTTGAGCCACAGATCGAGTGTTTCGAGTTCCTCCACTCGCCCGGTGGCCCGCCATGATTTCCCTTCGGCCTCCCATTTTAGGTCGGGGAATTGCCTCTTCGCAGCCTCCCGTTTGGCCTCCGGAATCGGGAACTTCTGCGACACGCTGACCGGCAGTTGTAACGGCATCAGCTTGGCATTCCCGCCAGCCTCCCACTTCAATTGCAGGTCATACTGCCAGCACAGTACGGTCAATGCCTCTCCGGGAGTCACCCCAACGAGATCGCCGCTCCCCCACAGGTCATACGGGATCAACTCGGCCCCCGTGAGATTCACTTTTGTCCGCTGAGCGAGGTCCACCACCAACTGCTGCGGCTGTGCCAGATCGTCCCAGTGCAGGTCCAGAGGTCGACCGAGCGATTGCACGAGCTTAGCCGACCCTGCTGTTTCCAACAGTTCCTTCCGCTGCATTTCGGCCAGCGTCCGCAGCCAGTGGGTCTGCTCCTGAGGACCGACGATCACCGTGCTCCCGACGACCACGGCATCGGCCTGAATCGTCGCCAGCAAGTGCGGCAGGAACTCCGAGAACGGAACCGCCGCTGCCGCCGGTGGACATGACAGCCACTGATCCGGATCGAGCCGTCGATCCACCATCCACGCCATCTGCGTATTGGAACAGAGCTGATGCAGAACCGAACGGAGTGGGGTTTGATCCAATTGGGCGCGGATCGGGGTGTTCCAGGCTTTGCGGAACTCGCCTCCTCGCGGGAACGCGGGCTTGATGTCAGCTCCCGGAGCCAGTTCCCCGTACAGACCGAGCCAGAGCGCTCCCATCCACAGTTTGCGAATCCAGCCAGCCACGTTCCGCCCCCTGACTTTCAGCCGAAGATCACTCGACCACGACCGCTCCCGACTGAGCGGCGGATTCCGCTCGCATCTCGTCCATCAGCGGCCACAGTACATCGACATCGTCCTTGAAGATATCGCCGATCAGCACATCTGTCACGAACCCTTTCAGGTGCGGATGGCGTTTGACGAACCGGCCAAAGCTAAATCCGTCGTAGAATTCGCAGACGAGTCGACGCATGCGGTCCATCCCGGCCACGTACTCGGGTTCCCAACGACCGAGCTGGGCGGCGGAGGTGTCGCCCTTTTCAATTCCATCGGCGACGGCATCGGCTGCCATTTGACCGGACTTGAGGGCCAGTAACACCCCGGAGGAGTAGAGCGGGTCGAGGAACCCAAAGGCATCGCCGACCAGCACCCATCCATTTCCCGCAGCCTTCGATGCGCGGTAGGAGTACTCCTTTTCTGCGCGGAAGATGTCGCAACGAGTGGCCCCCGCGATGCGAGGTTGCACCCCCGGACACTTGGCGACTTCCTCGAAGTAGACCGTCTCGAAGTCCTTCGACTCGCGATCGCGGAACAGGTACTCGTGCGACGCCACGACTCCCACCGACACGATGTCGTCGTGCAGCGGGATGTACCAGAACCATCCCTGTTTGCCCTGCACTTGGATGACGACGGTGGCTCCCTCATCGCGACCGGTGTCGCGGAAGGCACCCTTCCAGTAGGTCCAGACAGCTGCCTTCTTCAGGACCGGATCCCACTCGCGCAGGCCGAGCTTGCTCATGATCAGCGACTGCTGACCGCTCCCGTCGACGATGACCTTGGCCCGGATCTCGACCGGCTGGGGTTCGCCCTCGCGCTGCACGAGCACTCCGACAGCCTGTTCCCCCTCGAACAGGATATCCAGCACGCGGGCTCCTTCATGCACCTCGACGCCATGCTCGCGAGCGTTGTTCAGCATCAGAAGATCGAACTCGCTGCGCCGGACCTGCCACGTTTGTGAGGACTCGTGCGGTCGGTGGTCGCAGAAGTAGAACGGCTCGGACAGGCGGCCCCGCTCGGAGACGAACTGCACGCTGTACTTCTTGATGAAGTGGCTCGACTTCATCTTGGGCAGCATGTTGAGCCGTTCCAAGACCCCATACGTTTGTGGGATCAGCGACTCTCCGATGTGAAAGCGAGGGAAGTGGTCCCGCTCCAACAGCACCACCCGCA
>JANOKO010000909.1:0-5023 GCA_031419335.1 Planctomycetota bacterium | reverse complement strand
TCCTGCGATGCAACGCTGTTTGGTCCGAGGGCTGACGCCGCCCGGCTCGCCTGATGCACTCCCTACTCCTCCTGCGATCGTGTCAGCCGGTCGAACTCTTCCGGCGACACCTTCCCGCCGGTTCGCAGGACCGCAGCAGTGAGTTCCACGGCCCACGGCTCGACGTTCTGCTTCCGCATGAGGGACAGGGTCTCGTCGATGTCGTAGGCCACCTTACGGAAGTGGACCTTTCCGTCTTCGATGATGGCGTAGGAGGCGCGGGGGTCGCCGTCGCGGGGTTGGCCGACGCTGCCGGGGTTGATGACGCGGAGGCCGCCCGCTTCGAGCTCGAAGGGGATGTGTGTGTGGCCGACGCACAGAAAATCGGCCTCAAGGCCCTGCACGCGAGCTTCCCAACCGGCCACATCGGTGGTCAGGTACTCATCCATCGGATCGCGCGGAGTCGCGTGCAGCAACTGAAATCGGTAGCCGTCGAGCTGGATGCGGGCCGTGATCGGAAGTCGGGCGAGGAACTTGTTTCTGGCGGGGTCGATGAGGTTCCAGTGCAGCGGACGCATCGCCGTGGCGAGTTTGCGGAAGCCGCTGCCGCCCTTGGGAAGGATGCGTTGGGCCACGGCGTGATCGTGGTTGCCTCGCACCGAGGTCTGGACGTTGTGCCTCACCCAGTCGATGCACGGCACCGGGTCAGGTCCATAGTCAACGAGGTCACCGAGAAACAGGCAGACATCAAACGACTCTTGGATCGCTCTCAATGCGGGCCAGTTCGAGTGGATGTCAGCGATCAACAAGATTCTCACGAGTGGCGGAATCCTCATGTCCGAGAAAGGGTTACGGCGTTTTAGACTACTGGATTCGCCGTGCGGATATTGACCTGCGGCGTGAATCCCCGTCTAATGATGGTGTGAGGTTCTGCAACCGGAGTTCTGAAGTCAAGAGGAGGGTGGCTGTGTCAGGACCAGAATCATTGACATTGCGAGATCAACTCAATGGGGCAGACCGTCTCACGCGAGAGATCATGGACCATCTCGAGCGGGCGTTCGTCCCACAAGCCCATGAACTACGCCGAGTGACGCGACTGACGGGGGAGGACGACACCAGCCAGTTGGAAGATGTCACGCTCCGCAACCAGATCAGCAATCTGCTCAAGAGTGATGACTACACAAAGGAGATGTCGGAACGTCTCCGAGCGTATCTGGCGTCGATCGGCCAGGAAGTCGGAAAGATTGTGGCGGGGCACTGAGCCTCGACCCGAGAAATGCTCTCAACTTCCGAAGTCTCCGAGGTCTCCGAAGACTTCGGAAGTTGAGAGCCGGATGGAAACCTATCTCTCAAATTCGACTCTCCATTCACCCGAGCGACTGATCCCTTCTGAATCACGTTAACCACTCAAGTCCTCTCTGGAACATCATGTCGACTGGAACTTCCCCCACCTCGGACCCGAGTTCGGTCAGGACTGCATATGCGTTCCTGCGACCGCTCCCCTCGGTCCGCGCGGAGGAAGAGATCACGGAAACACGTGTGCCCTCTCACCGTACCCGCTGGGATCGGTTATTTCCCAGTGTGCATGGGATACAGGACACGGGGTCATCCCTGAATGCGGCTGGCCTGCAACTGGGCGATTACGTGATCGATGCACGGATCGGACGCGGCGGAATGGGCGCAGTCTTCCGAGCCAACGACCTGCGACTGGACCGTGTTGTCGCCCTGAAGATCTTGGCTCCGGAGTACACACGCGACCCCGGCTGTGTCCAGAGATTTCAGAACGAGGCCCGCGCCGCTGCCAAACTCGACCATGAGAACATCGCCCGCGTCTTTGCCTCGGGCGAGGACAGCGGCCAGCAGTACATTGCCTTCGAGTATGTCTCGGGGACCAACGTCCGGGACATGATTCAGCAGCGCGGCACGTTGACTTCGGCAGAAACCGTCAACTATGTATTGCAAATGACGGAAGCGCTACGGCACACGAGCGCGATGGGAGTGGTCCACCGAGACATCAAGCCCTCGAATATTATTGTCACACCGTCGGGACGGGCCAAGCTAGTCGACCTCGGGTTGGCCCGACATCGAACGCCGGGTGAGGACGACCTGACAGTCCAGGGGACCACATTGGGAACCTTTGACTACATTTCGCCCGAGCAGGCCCTCGATCCCCGCAATGTCGATGTGCGGAGCGACCTCTACTCGCTCGGCTGCACCGCGTACCACATGCTGACAGGGGAGCCTCCCTACAGCCGGGGTTCGATGTTTCAGAAGGTCCACGACCATCTCCACACAGAGGCTCCAGACGCTTCCGCCAAGAACCCGTTGGTCCCGCAAGCTCTCTCTCACATCATTCGCAAGATGATGGATAGCCAAGTGGAGAACCGGTATCAGCGTCCCGAGGATTTGGTGCGAGATTTTCTCCCGCTGGCAGGTGCCTTGGGAGTTCCATCCCGATCCGGCCTCTGGGCTGAGGTTCCAGAAGGGCGTTTTGCCTGGGCAGAGCATCGAGGATGGATTCTGGGACTGGCTGTGCTGGCGTTGATCGTATTCATCGTCAGCTTACCCCCGCACGACGCGACTCCGCTCGTGCTGAATACCATTCCACCCCCGGAGATCCCTCTGGTTGCATCCGCCATCTCGCTGGAACCGACTCCGTCTGTGAGAGCAACCGATCAGGTGCGTACCCCCGAGACGACACGGTCGAATGAGCCGAACCATCCCAAAGTTCCCACAACCGTGCCCCTCCCACAGAAGGGCGGATTGAAGCTCGGTACTCAGCTCAGCGAGGACACACTGGCCACATTCAGTCCAGGTCATTTCGCGGCAAACCTTTTGACGAACACGTCACGGGTTCCAGACTCGATCGAACTCGCTACGCCTGCTCCATCCCCGTCTGCACTCTCCGATCACGATCTGTTTTGGGTGATCACATCGGGGATGGATGGAACCAGTGGGACACCCAAGTCCTATCCCACCCTCGAAGCCGCCTGCCTCGATGCACCGGACACGTCCACCATTGAGATGCGCTTCGATGGGGACTCACCAATTCAACGTCCGATCCGCATCGAAGGCAAGACCCTCCGAATTCGGGCACAGGCCGGACATCGGCCGGTCTTGCGGTTTGAAGCACAAGAAGCGATTGGCCTCCCGGTCACTTCGCGAATGATCACGGTGCTAAACGGGGGACTCGAAGTCTTTGACCTGGACATCGTGTTTCGCGTGCCACGCGGTCGGTCCGTCGAACGGTGGAGTATTTTTTCTCTGCAATACGCCCGCATGGTGACGCTGCGTGGGGTCTCCGTCACCCTGGAAAATGCGTCGAAACAACAGCCGGGCACCCTCTTTGAGATCAACGCCCCGTCCGGGACACTGATCGAACGGATGATGCCTGACGGCATGATGCGAGGACCGCTGCAAATTCAGATTTCCGAATCCGTCTTTCGCGGGGAAACAGATGGATTTCGCTGTTCGGATGCTCACGAAGCCACCTTGGAAATCACACACAGCGCCTGGGCCCTCGCCGGATCCTTACTGGCCATTGACACACGCAACAGTGTTCAGATGGCAACCTCGATCGAACCTCCTCCCTGCCTGTTCAAGCTTGATCATCTCACTGCCTGTCTCGGAGCGAGTTTGATCTCCATCGAAGCCGGAGAGGCCGGAGTGGTCCCGACATTGGATGTCCGGTGTGACAATTCTCTCATTAGCTTGCTCAACACGGATCGTACAATGGTCTCCATGCTGGGGCCGGTCGAGATGGAAGAATGGCTGGACCGGCTGGGCTGGAAGGGGTTCTCCAACTATATGGATATCCCCGGAAATGGATGGTGGGAAGTGACAGCGATTCGCTCACTCAATACTCCCCATCGCAAATTCAACCCATCCGACTGGAGCCAGCACTGGAACAGTACGGGCAATACGCCCATCGATCACGATGTTTTCGAGTCGATCGAAGCCTGGGAGAAACCGGTCTATCACCAGATTGCCCTCCCTGCGTTCCACTTGATCCCCGCATCAAACGCTGCCAATGCTCCCGAGGCTGCGGATGGTCGTAATGCGGGTGTTGACTGGACACTCCCCCGCATTCCCCGTCGACTCCCCCTGGTCGAGACAATGCCCGGTCAGACGCCGGGGCTGTAAATATGCCGTGAGGACCGAACAGTGGGTGACGTGAATGCTGCACTGCGAGCGGTCTCCCATAAACAGCGCGCATTGGAAGTCGTCGAGAGGAACAGCCCAGATCCGCTGACCGCTGTTCATGACGCCTGAAACCTTTCAGTCCTCATCGTTACTCCCCCTTCAACTGCTCCTCCTGTACGATGTCCTCTCGTCCCAGCGTGAACGGAGTCCCGGAGCCCTCGCATGTCTCGTCGTTGGAGTATTGCCCCGCATGATCGCGGCGTCGTGAGTCGCATCAGTAAGGAGATGCGCTGCTCGCCTTTGCTCGCCCAGGTGCTGGCCTCGCGCGGGTTTAGTGGTGCTGTGGAAGCGAAAGTCTTCCTCGAATCGAAGATGGCCGATCTGCACTCGCCCGACCTGCTGCCGGGGATTCCCGAGGCCGCCGACCGCATCGTTAAGGCCCTCAAGGATAACCGCCGGATCACGATCTACGGCGATTACGATGTCGACGGCGTGACCTCGACCAGCATCCTCTGGCACTGCTTGAAACTGGCCGGGGCGAATGTCGACTACTACATCCCCTGCCGCATGGAGGAGGGGTATGGCCTTAACCTCGACGCGATTCGCAAGCTGTCGGAAGAAGACCCACAGCGGCTGCTCGTAACGGTCGACTGCGGCATCTGTTCGGTGAAGGAGGCCGACCTGGCCCGCGATCTCGGGCTGGAACTCATCATCACCGACCATCACACAATGCTCGCTGAGCTGCCGCGAGCAGCGTGTTTGGTCCATCCGCGACTCCCCGGCGGGAGTTATCCGTTCGGCGATCTATGCGGGGCAGGCGTGGCGTTCAAGCTGGCGTGGGCCATCTGCCAGCGACTCAACGACGGCAAGACCGCCAGCCCGGCGATGCGCGAGTTCCTCA
>JANOKO010000908.1:0-1262 GCA_031419335.1 Planctomycetota bacterium | reverse complement strand
AACGCGATGTCGGGACGCACCCGGCTCCAGACCCGTTCGCTGAAGTCGCGCGTCGACATCGACTGCAACCGTTTCACATCTCGCGAAATCAAAGCCTCTGAGTACAGCTGGACCACAGTCTCTGCGAGAAACAGCGACGTGAGCCGTTTCGATTCGCGTGACCCATTCTCGACGAGTGTCACTTCCGAGACATGCGGCACCGCGGAAGTCTCGGCGGTCTCCGATCCGGTCGTACTCTGGATGTCGAGTGAAACCAGGACCGCTCCCTGCTCCGCTGTCAGGACGATATCCAAGTGGTCCTTCTGCTGCCGGGCCTCATAGGGTTTGGCGAACAGCTGGGCGGTCGGGACCGGCACCTCAGAGAGGTCTGCCGCGACAAGACACCCTTGATAGAACGCCGGTGTCGCCGCCTTGGCCAGACTCTCCTGATCTCCGGCGGCGTAGGCTTCTAGGAATCGCTGAGACTGATGAAGAGCAGTTGCCAGCTTCAAGGCCGAGCGTACGGTATCCGCTTGATCTTCCAGAGCGGCATCCCGGACCAGCCAGTGACCATCGATCAATTGAAACTCGACCAGAACACGCCCCACTTGCACCACGGCCTTGTCATCCTTCAGTCGGGCATCCGGACGCAGTGACTTCTGCTGCGGCGTCTGCTCCGCGACGTGCGATGCCAGCTGGGTCAGCCAGGCTGGTGGCAGGTGCTCCAGTTGCTCACGCAGTTCAGGAGTGGTGACAGCCAAAATCTTCGCGGGCTCGTTGCTGTGCCAGGCGTCCACGAAGTCGCGGACGGACATCACCAGGTCCAACTGCTCGATGGCCGAGCGGGTGACTTCGCCGCGTCCGCTATCCTGTTTGAGCGTGACATCATCGACGACCCAGCGCTGAATTTTGGGATCACGGACGAGTTTGTAAACGACCTCGCGAGTCGCTTTCTCCTTTCCGATTTCGACTTTGGCGCGGACTTCATTCTTGGAGACTTCTTCGATTTCGATGATCTTCATCGTCCCGGTTGGGATATCGAGGATGCCTACGTCACGGAGAGCTTCCTCGCGGCGGAGGGCTCTCGCTTCAAAGTTGTTCGAGACGGACAGCCTCAGGCCCGTATCGTCCTTCTCTTCCAAGCTTCTGGAGAACCGGTTCACCGCTTGCTGGGTCAGCATCTTGGTGCAACCGGAGCCGAGACAGATCACGGTACACACAAGAATCCACGGCATCCGAAGTGAGCGAATCGAGCGGAGCATGGGAGCTTCCTTGCCGACGAG
>JANOKO010000907.1:0-2231 GCA_031419335.1 Planctomycetota bacterium | reverse complement strand
CGCCACCTGCCCGAGAAGTCGGTCCAGGAATTGGTCACCGGCAATGTTCGTTATCAGTTCGAAGACCTCGCCCAGCGCTATCCCGACTCGTTCAAAGAGGCATTCGGCGATCCACCCGCTGACCCGGAGAAGGCGGCTCAGTGGTACAACGAGAAGTGTGCCGAGGCCCTGACCATCGGTCGCAAGGTCTACACTGGCGAAGGCTGCTGGCACTGTCACAGCCAGTTCGTGCGTCCGGTGTCGAACGAGGACCGCCGCTGGGGGCCGGTGTCGAAGACATGGGAGTACCAGAACGAACTCCAGCGACCGGTGATGTTCGGCACGCGGCGTGTCGGACCCGACCTGAGCCGCGAGGGAGGTCGCCGATCGAACGACTGGCACGCGGTCCACTTCTTCAAGCCAACCACGCTCTCGGTCGGTTCGCCGATGCCGGAGTACCCGTGGCTGTTCGATGGCTCGCCGGACAAGCCGAACAAGCGCGGGCTGGCTCTGCTGACCTACGTCCAGTGGCTCGGGTCGTGGCTGGAGAGCTACCCGTACTATGAGGACTACGAGCCGTCGAAGATTGAGAAAGCGGAGTAGCTGTCAGCCTTCACCAGAAGAATGAACCACGGAGACACGGAGGCACGGAGAAGAGAGGGATCAGTCACTCTGTTCACACTCCCCAAGGCCCCCACCTCCGACTGACTCTTTCATGTCCTCCTCTCTTTCTTCTCCGTGTCTCCGTGGTGAATTACTCCTCTCTCAAATTGAGAACCAACCATGCCCAGTCCCAACGTCGTCCATCGTGTCTCCCCCTGGACTTGGTTCTTTGGAACGGCTGTACTCATCCCCAGCATCTTGGGGTTCGCCAACAAGTTCCTCGATCTGATGATCGTGGCAGCCGGAGATGAAGAGGGGGCGTTCGCGCTGACGCCGATCATGAACTACCTGCTCGCGACCGCCGGGTTCTTCTGCATGCTGATGTGGGCCGTGACGCAGGGAGCCTTTCACGACATCAACGAGCCGAGCCGGGTGATGTTTGAGAATGAGTTGGAGTTGGAACGGCGGTCGGCGGAGGGCATAGAGCCTAGAGCCTAGAGCCAGAACGTCTTTCTTTCACTACGCACCTCTCACCACTCACCCCGAGACCATCATGACCACCACCGAACACGCCAACGCCGAACTGGAGAGCCAGAACCACACTTACGCGGGTTATGCCATCCCGTGGTATGTGCGGCTGATGTGGCTCTTGTTCTGGATCTTCGCGATGGCGTATGTCGTGAAGTATCTGCTACCCGCCCTGCAAGTCGAGCTGCTGACGCCTCCGTAGTCCTCGTAGCTACGTTCGCCAGAACGTGGGCTGCTAGAACCAGCGAGAAACGAATGAACCAGCCCCGATGAAGGCCGATCCCGAATGCGGTCGCCGGTCCCATGCTCCCACCTTCTGGCGAAGGTCGCTACGACTGCACCCTCCCATGTCTCTTCCCCATTCCAACTCGCCCGTCCGCTGCGACTACTGCGAACTCCCCGTCCCCGGAGCCACGCAAGGGCCGGTCTATTGCTGCACCGGATGTCAGTTCGCCGCAGCCGTTACACAAGAGACGGGCGAAGTCGGCGAGGCCCGCTGGATGCTCACCGGGCTGGGCGTGTCGCTCTTTTTCACGCTCAACGTCGTGATGATGACGATGGCGTTATGGGCCTATGCCGACAAACCCGACACGCAATTCGCAGCCGCCCTGGCCGACTTCCTGCGCTGGATCGCACTGCTGTTTTCCCTCCCGGTGATGGCCTGGCTCGGCCTGCCACTGGGTCGCAACGCCCTCGACCAACTGCGGCGCGGACAGCTCTCGACCGACTTGTTATTCATGACGGGCGTGCTGGCGGCGTTTGGGTATTCGGTGATCTCGACCGTACGCGGGCTGGGGCATGTGTACTACGAGGTCAGTTGTGTGATCCTCGTCCTCGTTACGCTGGGCCGGTGGTTAGAGGCGACTGGTCGTCGGCAAGCCTCCGAGGCCCTCCACGCGCTGGAGGCTCTGTTGCCGGAGACGGCGCATCGCGTCGTGGAGCCACTGTACGATGGGCAATCTTGCCCGTCGCCGCTGGAAGCCCTCACCCCCAGCCCCTCTCCCAGAGGGAGTGGGGAGCAAGAACAAGAGGACGGACGTGGGCGTCCCCTTACGATTCCACGCCACGCTACTGATAGGACACGCATGTCCCGGCATGGCCACCAGTCTTACGGCTCCGTG
>JANOKO010000906.1:0-10320 GCA_031419335.1 Planctomycetota bacterium | reverse complement strand
CCTCGACCCAGTCGACCGCGAAGGAGGCAGACATCATCGCAGTGGCAGGCGATCCACCCGGCTCGCCTGTTCGGACAGTATTCTCTGACCACTCGCATCAAGACCGAGACAAAATGTTCTTTTACTTGAACTTGCTCGCCTGACCCGCCTGACCGAAGGAGATCATGCGGGCCATGACGACGGCCTTCATTGCGTCACGGGCGGGCTTCAGGTATTCGCGGGGATCAAACGCCTTGGGCTTCTCGGCGAAGACCTTGCGGATCGCGCCAGTGATCGCCAAGCGGCAGTCGGTATCGACGTTGATCTTGCGGACGCCGTTCTTGATGCCGCGCTGGATCTCTTCCACGGGCACGCCATAGGTCTCGTCCATCTGGCCGCCGTACTTGCGAATGACTTCCAGCAGCGATTCCGGCACCGACGAACTGCCGTGCATCACGAGGTGCGTGTTGGGCAGGCGGCGGTGAATCTCTTCGATCAGCGTCATCTTGAGGACTTCGCCGGTCGGCTTCTTGCTGAACTTGTAGGCCCCGTGGCTAGTCCCAATCGCGACCGCTAAGGCATCCACCTTGGTCGCAGCAACGAACCGCTCGGCTTCATCAGGATCAGTCAGGTGCGAGCTGTCCATCGCGCTGGAGGCCGCTGCGGTGCCGTGGCTGTCCCGGTCGCCGGGTTCCTTTTCGAGGTCGGCGTCGTGGTCATGCTTCGTGTCCTTCGCCGGAGCGGCGGGAGCATGCCCCACCTGTCCGAGGCAGCCGATTTCCCCTTCGACAGACACACCCATCGCATGCGCGACCGCCACGACTTCCTTGGTCACACGGACGTTGTAGTCGAACGAGCCGGGGGTCGCGGCATCTTCCATCAGCGAGCCGTCCATCATCACCGACGTGAAGCCGTACTTGATGGCGCTGAAGCAGGTGGCCGGGCTGTTGCCGTGGTCCTGGTGCATGACGATCGGAATCTGCGGGTAGAGTTCGACAGCAGCCAGCATCAGATGCCGCAGGTAGTTGTCCTGGGAATAGGACCGGGCACCACGGGAAGCCTGTACGATGACGGGAGAATTGGTCTCCTTGGCCGCTTCCATAATCGACTGGATCTGCTCCATGTTGTTGACGTTAAACGCACCCACGCCGTAGTTGTACTCGGCAGCGTGGTCGAGAACGGTTCGAAGGGGAACCAAAGGCATCACAAAACTCCTGGTTTTTGGCTGGGCTGAACGAACCGGAGGTCCGGATGTCGACCAGTGGGCCGGGTGGGAACGCGTTCATCGAGCGAAATGCAATCGTGGCAACCCATTTTAGGGGTTGAAATCGGGAACGCCAATGAGGTGCAATGCGAGCCACATTCACGCATCCACTTGCACCACGGCGAGTGGAGAGCGAATGGTGATTCGTCAGCGGAATGACCATCCGACTTACTCCGGATGCACACCAGTCTCCCAGTTCCGCCAGATCTGCTCGCGGACAGCATAGCCTGCTTCTGGAAGCCCCAACCGGTCATATGTCACTGCCGCCCGTTCGTTGTTCTCTTCAACATAGAGTCTGATTCCAACAACACTTGGGGAGGATTGTGCTTCGGCTCGCAGATGCTCGACCAAACTGCGGAAGACCCCCCTGCGGCGGAAGTCTTCGTGGACGTAAACGCTTTGTAGCCACCAGATATCGCCGTTCCTCCAATCGCTCCACTCGCGAGTGTGCATGATCTGGCCGATGATCCGGCCCTCGACCTCCATCACGAAGTACCGGGCTTTGGCTGGATCGAGCAGAGCAGTCCTCACGCCATTCGAAAGAACGTCGACAGACAAAAAGATCCCTTCGGTTTCCAGAGCCAATCTACGGTTGAACTCCACAATTGTGGACAAGTCATCCAAAGTCGCCGGGCGGATGTGCATGAAATCTCATTCTGTAGGGGAGAAGTCAAGAAACTCGTCTCCAACTACGGGTTCTCGAAAACTGGGAACGAACTCTACAGTTTACTCCGATTGCAGCGGATCGGCAAAAGATGCCGCAAGATTCGATCCCGGAGTTCACGATCAGATTGACGAACAGTTTTCCTATTCATTCTCCGGAGATGTCCGAAGGGACGGGGCGATACCAATTCCTGTCACCCCAGCGGACCATGCCGCCTGGTGCCTTCCGAAACGCTCACGGAAGGCCCAGGCAGAATTCCGATGGGACGCTGACCTCTCTCACCCGACAGACGCATTGCGCGTCTGGTTCTCTGGAGGTTTCGAAGTGGAACACTCATGCAACCCTCTACGAGACGATGGATTGTCACGCTCGTATTTCGATGGATGGAAAAGAATTCACTGGCCGACGCTCGCGGGAGGAGCCGTAATCGGTATCGTCGCCATGCAGTTGCTGGTGGCTCGACCGCTGGCACAAAGTATCGATTCGATGCAGCACCAAATGAGCGTTGTGGACTCCCACCTCGTCGAGCTGACCGGGTCGCGAGATGATGTCCGTCGCACGAACGATTTGCTGAGTGGACTCCAGACCCAGCGTGAACAATTGGTGGCCGCCCAGCACACTGTCTTGCGGATGAAAAATCTCCAACGCGAGATCGAAGTCGAATCCGGCAAGGTCAGCACTTCCCTGGCCGCCCTGCAACAGCTCGCTCAATTGCAACACAAGTTGGCGTCTCATCGGAGTGATTTCGAGAGTGCCAAGATCGCTCTGGAAACCGTTGTCGCCCTGGAAAGCCGTATGCACGAGCTGGCGGAGACGGTGCCCGCTCAAGCCGCTACGCTCGACTCTGCAAAGATGGCCATCGTGAGTTTCGGCCAGTTCGCGAATCAGACCACTGAGCATGGCAAGGCCATTGAACCCGCGACCGTGGCCCTGACCCAATTGGCACAGGTCCGCGACCAAGCCATCGCCACCGGCCAGAAGTCGGACGCGGCCTTGCAAGCCATCTCCGGCCTCGCAACCGTCACTCAAGCGGCCACCCTCGCGGGTGAAAAGACCGATATCGCGGTCGCCTCGATCCAGGGACTGGGCGACCTCCAGACCGCCGTCATCACACAGCACAACCAGACCGACGCAGCCCGCGTCCAACTGGCCGAGATGACTGCTGTGCAACAGTCGCTCATTGACCAGGACGCCTCGACGGCCTCAGCTGAGACTGCCGTGACCTCGCTGACGAACCTCAAGACGCAGATCGCCGAAGGCGTCCCCGGAGTTGAACAGGCTCAGACCCATGCCAACCAGCTCGTGGTCCTCAACCAGACCCTCAACTCGCAGACCCAGGTCGACGCGGCTCAGAAGAATCTGACCGGACTGATTCAGATTGAGCAGTCACTCGCTGGACAATCCCGCCAGATCGCCGTGAGCGTCGAAAGCCTCCAACTCCTGACCGGACTCCAAGGCGAGTTCAACGACCAAATGGCCCAACTCGAATCGATTCAGCGTGGCTTCACCGAGTTGTTGCTGATGGAGAGTGCCGTCGGTCGTGCGGTGAAAATGGTGCAGCCGCTCGCCGAACTGGGCAACCTGCGTCGCAACAGCGAACCGGAAATCCGGGCTGCGGCCCGCGAGATCGTGAACCGTCGCGAATTGAGGATGGCGGAGGAGAACTCGAAGTACGAGGACACCACTGGCGAATACAACCCGCCCGCTCGTCCAGTTCCCCTGCCCCCAGCCGATCAGGACTGAAATGCCTCCCAAACAACGGTCTCCGGGATCACACGACCCGGAGGCCGTTCACCGGGGCCTGCTGTGGGACACGCTTCTATCGTGCCCACCTCACCGAATCAAAACGACCTCAACTGGTATCAGTCGGACGCTCAGCCCCCGGAAGTCCGTGCCCTTTCTATAACGACCATGCGGTCAATTCCCCCGATCATCAAGCGGGGCGAATTCGCTAAGCCTTTGGCACAGCAGATGCGGATACCTACTCTCGAATCGCAACGGGTCTTCTGCCCCAGGCAGGGACAGCCCGGTGCCAAATCGATTTGAAGGGAACCCGAACCATGAACGCTGTACTCCTTCGCGCCGCAGTCTCAACGACGCTGCTCCTCAACGCCACTTTCGTACTCGCAGATCACAATGCCCGCCCGGACATCGAAGACAAAGCCTTCTCCGCACTCTCCCAGGCTCGCCACATTCGCACCGTAGTCCGCAACGACTTCTCTGGCTCTCGCAGCTTGGGACTGCTCATGGATGAGTCAACCCAGTTGTACCGATCAGCCCGGTCGATAGAAGAGTCGCTGCTGACGAGTCAGCCCGCCAGCGTCGTCAGCCGCGAGATTGGCCTGACCAGGAAGGCTCTCCTGTGCTTTCGCGAACACCTGGAAGCCAGCGACTTCGCCCGAGTCGATGTCCGCCATCATCGTCCGACTCACGGAGGTTACGGGGACAGCTTCCGGGCTTCCACCCGCAACCCTGCTTATGTCCATGTGCTGGAAATTCGCCAGATGCTCAAGGATCTGGACATGACCTTGGTCGGACTTCAGAATGACATGTCTCTGCTGAGTGAAGTCCGCTCGGCTCCCCGAGCTCCGCTGCCTGTTCCATACGCCGACCGGACTCGGTCGACCGTGGAAGTCCCAGTCAATTTGGGGAACCGAGGAGGAATCGTCTTCCGGATTCCGTTGAAGTGACCCCATCACACCCTGTAGCATTCAACAATCAGGCCACCGGACAGCACTGTCCGGTGGCCTGTCGCGTTGCATGGCCAGAGGTGTTCGCGGCACCCGGCCACTCTCTTACTCGTACTTCGCTACCTTCGGTTCCGGAATCTCTTTGAGCAATCGCACAATCAAATCGTCGCTACTGGACCCTTCGGCCTGGGCTTGGAAATTGGGGGCTAGACGGTGCCGCAGGACTGGAATTGCCACCTTACGCACATCTTCAAAGGACACTGCCGGTCGTCCATCCATCGCCGCCAGCGCGCGGGCTCCGTGGATCAGGTATTGCCCTGCTCGCGGTCCGGCACCCCAGTCGACCATCTCTTTAATGAAGGCTGGAGCGGACCCGTCGCTGGGCCGAGTGGCTCTCACCAATCGGGCGATGTAATTGATTGTCAGCGGACCGACCTCGATCTGGTTGATCTGCTTTTGCAGATACAGAATCGACTTGGCCGATAGCACTTTTTTCACTTCGGCTTTCTCCCCGCTGGTTGTGGACGTGAGGATGCGCTCCTCCTCTTCCAGTTTCGGATAGTCGACCTTCACGTTGAACATGAACCGGTCGAGTTGGGCTTCGGGGAGCGGATAGGTTCCTTCCTGTTCGATGGGGTTCTGCGTGGCGATAACGAAGAATGGTTCCGGCAGCGGGTAGGTGTTGCCCGAGACGGTGACCTCGTGCTCCTGCATCGCTTGCAATAAGGCCGCCTGCGTCTTGGGCGGCGTGCGGTTGATTTCGTCGGCCAGCAGAATATTGGTGAACACTGGCCCTTGCACAAACCGAAACTCGCGGCGGCCCCCCTCTCCTTCCTCCAGCACGTTCGTCCCGGTGATGTCCGACGGCATCAAGTCCGGCGTAAACTGAATCCGCTTGAACTGCACATCCAACAGCTTGGCAATCGTGCTGACCAGCAGCGTCTTGGCCAGCCCCGGCACCCCCACAAGTAGACAGTGCCCCCCGGTGAAGATCGCCGAGAGAATCTGCTCGATCACATGATCCTGTCCGACGACGACTTTGTGGAGTTCCTCCACCATCAGTTCGCGATGGCGTCGGAATTTGTCAAGGAATTCATCAAAGTCACGTTTGTCAGCCACGGCAGGTGATTCCGATCAGGCGTTGGGAGATGTCAAGCTGTCGAACCACAAACAATGGCCGAGGGCGCTGGACTTCTTGAGACTGCAAAGGCTACCAACCAGGAGTGGCGGGACCAAGGGAGCGGGGTCGGAACACCCGGCAATTGGTGTGCATCTGGTTTGTTGGTGGTGCATCCCGACGATGCGGGCCACACCATTGTCGGCGATATCTTCGAAATCGCCCGGTCGACACTCACTGCCCAGAACCCTCACGAACTGCCAAAGACAGCGATTTCAGAGAAATCGCCGACAATTCAGACGCACAAACACAGCAACGCATTGATTCAGCGTCTGATGGTTTGAATCGACAGGCAACATTCTCCAGTCACATGCAAGATGTGAGGGGGCAGTATTCACGAAACGTTCGCCCAACAAAAACACCCTCGTGACGGAAGTCCGTCACGAGGGCATCGTTGATGTCCGGTCCGGCCCGAAGGCCGCTGGGGTCAGCCCCAGTGTTGTGTCAGTCCCAGTTCTTGGGGCTCATGAACCAGAACCACTTGTCGGTCTTGGTACTGAACCGGAGATTCCACGTGCCGTCTTTCCACTCCAGTGTCGACTGACGCCAGTTGAGTGGGACTTGTGGATAAGGGTAGAACGGGCCGATGTACGGGAAGGCACTCGCGTCATACTGACCCGGATAGGTCACTGCGGCGTAGTTGTCATACTGTGCGTATGATGGCCAGGCGTATTCCGGAACGTTCGGCTGATTGTACATCATGTGATGACCCGCCGGAGTAACTCCTCCGCCTGGATAACCACCCATGCCGGGGGCTCCCATGGCCGAGCCATCCATGCCGGGTCCACCGGCTTGCATCTGGGCCTGCTGCATCCGCATCTGCTGCATTTGCTGCATTTGCATCTGCTGTATCTGTGCATTTTGGCCCATCGCCTGGGGTGGCAAGCCCGGAGGCAGTTGACCATCGCCAACGGCCAAACCATTCGGATAGGTCGGTGCTTGAGCATATTGTGTTGGAGCGGACTGCGGAGCGGCGGATTGGCCGTTCACAGACAAGCGGTTGAGAACCTGTTGGACACCAGCCACACTTTCGGCGGCTTGCAGGGCTCGTTGAGCTTCGGCAGGGTTGGAAACATCCCCGATTAAGCTGCACACTCCGTTCTTGTAACGGATTTCGATGTCATACCCGCTGAGGCCCGCCTCGGCCATTTCATCGGCGATCCCCTGGGCGACTTCCTGATTGGAAGGTCCAGCTTCAGCCACGGGCTGCTGCTCGAACTCGACTTGTTGAATCGGCTGGCGACTACCCGAACGGGCCGGAGCAGCGGACTCGATGGGTGTGAGCTGATTTTTGACCGTTTCGATTCCCGGAACTCGTGAGGCGACCTGGGTGGCCTTGGCGAGTTGCTCGGTATTCAGGATCTGACCGGTGAGAGTGGCCACGCCATCCACCACCTCAATCTGAATTCCCTTGCCCTTGAGGCCCGCAGCCTTCATTCCCTGGGCAACATCTTGTGCAATGGCGTCATTGGACCGCTGAGCCGCAGCTTTGGCTACGGGAGCATCTGGTCGTTCGACAGACTTGGCAGCAGGTCGGGCTGTGGGACGAGCGTTCGACTTCGGTTTTCCGTCAAACGGCCCAGCCAGCGCGATGCCGGGGGCTGTTGCGAGCAGTCCCAAGGACAGCACCCATTTCCGTGGCAGAAGCATGAAACTGACTCCTTCAGAGTTCTTTGGCCCAGGGTCTCTCACCCCAGCCGGGAACCGGTGATCTGTGACCGTGTGACGGTTCGTCATGGTTTTGATCGGTCGGATTGCTCCGACGACATCAACTATTCTGGTTATTTCGGCTGGGGCGAATCTTCCGACACAGGAAAAAGGGGGAATTCTTCAAGATCGTCCCGGAGTTTCAACCTTGCCAGGATCATTGAAACTGAAATCAATCAGCGTAAGTGACTATTGTGCATGCTGATACACATGATCTCAATGGTTGCATCCACTGGAATTTCGTTTGCGACTATGCAGAGGGTGCCATCTCCGGTGGCTGCCAGTCGCCCCAATGCTCCAAATAGTGCTTAAGCCCCGGCTGCTGGTCAGCCCGCTGCTCAATCCAGGTTTTGGTCTCGGCGACGATCTTCTGCTCCTCGTCCAAGGTCAGCCGCCCGATCAAGACCCGGCTGCGGAGGAACACGAAGAATGTGTCGAGGACATCGCAACGGCAATAGTCGACGATCTCCTGGATTCGTCCGGCGTCGAAGTAGTCCTGGACCTGCGACCCGTCGACCCCGGACTTTCCGGGCTTGCCGAGGAGGTTGGCCAACAAATTCAGGCCCCCTTGTTGTTTCACCGCACCGAAGTTGGAGACAAGGTCGCACAGATCGAGGTGCGAGGTAATGTTGTACCGATTGCGGGATTGCTCATAGGAGTGCGCCCCGATGTTGAACCATTCGGGGATACTCATCCCGTAACGGTAGGCGGCCATCTCCAAAACCGGTACGTCATATCCGCGACCATTAAATGTCACGAGGACCGGCTTGGAGTAGTGCTTCCACCCCTGCCAGAAGGCTTTCACGATCTGATGCGGGCGGAAATTCGGTTCGTCGAGAGCCACGAGGTCGAGTAAGCGAAAATTAGGCCCGACCTTGGCAACCACCAGGCAGGCCGGGATCATGAAGGTGTGTGGCAGGATATCTTTGCCGTTCTTCTCCATCAGTTCCGCACGAAAGCGGGTCGTGGCGGCTTGGGGGGAGAGCGACTCTTTGGGATATTGGATCTTCGACACCAGTGCCCCGTCGGCCACTGTTTCGATGTCGAAGATCAAATAGGACACATTCTGCGGGCTGGCCATGGGTTTTCCGCAATCGAATGTGGTCACTGAAATGGCGTGGGATAGGCTTCCAGCCTGTCTGCTACGCATCGGATGACAGGCTGGAAGCCTATCCCACGGTGGCCACTACCGGACGAATGAACCCTCTTTCTGCCGCTCGCACTCAATGCAGTTACGAGCGTAAGGCAGATACTTGAGTCGCACCTTGGGGATCCATGTCTTGGAAACGGGACGCCCCTCTTCGACGCAGCTTTGGCACTGGCCGTAAGATCCCTCCTCGATTCGAATTAAGGCCGCACGAATCTCGTCCAGCACATCCTGGTCACTCTCCATCATGCGAATCGAGAACTCTTGCTCATAGGTCTCGGTGCCGAGTTCAGCCATGTGTGTTGGGCTTTTGGAATCCCCCCCCGCAGAATCGAGTGCCCCGTTCGAAAGATGGTCTACGTCGCCCTGAATTCGAGATTGCAGGAGCAGCAATTGCGACCTGAACGTGTCCATTTCGTTCTGCTTGAGCATGAGTGGCCCATTTCCAGAGAGGTGAGATCGAATGAAGAGGACACCAGTATCTCTCTTTTGAGAATCGAAATCAAGTATTCCGTTTTGCGTCAAGATCAGTTTTCGGTCAAATTCAAGCCCAGTCATCCCCGTGCAGGAAAACCAGATAAATAACGCAATCGTTTTATCCGATGCAGGTTGTGGTCAATGACCAGCGGTGTCGTTCTGGTGTTCTGTGGATCGGAGGCTGCCTCACTCCCGCGAGCCCCGCGGCATCGGATGTGATTGGAATGGGATGATCGGCGTCTTACCTGCCTGGCCTGCCATTTCCCGAACAAACTGCGGCACTGCATAGCCGGGAAGGCGCTTTCGCAGTTGGGCGATCAGTTCCAGTCCGGTCGCTTCGGGAACTTCAAAGTGAGCGGTGCCTGCCACGCGATCGAGCTGGTGCAGGTAGTACGGCAGCACGCCGAGGTCGACCAGTCGCTCGCACAGGTCGGCCAGAGTGTTGGCATCATCATTGACGCCCCGCAGAAGCACGGCTTGGTTTAAGGTCGGGATGCCGGAGCGGACCAGCCTGCGGAGTGCCTCCGCACAGTCCCCTGCGATTTCGTGAGGGTGATTCGCATGCACCACCATGATCGGTTGAAGACGACTCCCGCGCAGCAACTCGATCAGCTCCGGGTTGACGCGATCCGGCAGCACGATCGGCAACCGCGAATGAATGCGCAGCCGCGTCAGATGCTCGATTCCTTCCAGTCGTTCGACCAGCGCGGCCAACCGCTCATCCGGCAACAGCAGCGGGTCGCCTCCACTGAGGATCACTTCATGGATCGTCGCGTCTCGCTCGATCGCCGAGATGGCTGGCTCCCAGTCATCCAGTCGGCGCGGTTCCTCGCTATACGGGTAATGCCTGCGGAAACAGTACCGGCAGTTCACCGCGCATGACCCAGCAGCGATCAACAGCACACGGCCTTCGTACTTGTGCAGTAGTCCCGGTGCCACTCGCGCGGCTTGGTCATCGACCGCATCCAAAACGAATCCGGGTGAACTGAAACTTTCGTCGGCCACGGGCAGCACCTGCCGTAACAGCGGGTCGAGCGGATCGCCGATTCGCATGCGGGCCAGGAAGCTGCGCGGGACGAGGAGCGGGAAGGACTCCGTGGCCTCGATGGCCGAAGTCGCGTACTCCTCGGGGAGTTCTAATTCGCGCACCAACGACTTCACATCGCGGATCGCGGTGGACAGGGAGCGTCTCCAGCTGGATCGTTCGAGTTCGAG
>JANOKO010000905.1:0-2948 GCA_031419335.1 Planctomycetota bacterium | reverse complement strand
TGTTCCAGTTGGCTGAGTTGGGAAAAGTCTTGCCCATCGAGTTGGCCCATCGTTTGTCGCGATCGATCTGGAAGACCCATTCCTTCGTGGAAGTCCGTCCGGATACAACGACCGCTGACATCGACTTGGCGGTGTTCCGTGATGTGGTGACGAATCAGGTTCGGATCGGGTATCTGCACCAGTCCTCGTCCGAGGGGATACGCGTGGAAGCTCACGGGGCGACCCGAGAACTGATTCCGTGGTCTCAAATCCAAGCGGGCTCCGCGCGGCATGGGACGCCTGACACGATTCTACCGATGCTGGGAAACGTTGACTTTCTGGAGTATTCGCTGCTCCGCGTGGCACAAAAGCTGGGGACAGGGGATGCAGTAAGCATGCGCCCGCGGCTGGTCATTCATTCGGACATTGAGATTTCCGAAGACCACTTTCGGCACTATCAAGAATTGGATCGCCAACTGGCCGAGCAAGGTCGCCCCCTCGATTCTTTTTATGCCGAGGGGGCACTGGGGCTCGGGTTTCTGTTTTTTGAATCTCTGCAGCGAGCCTCGTCGGCTGAACGCCGGCGGTCGTTACGCACAGAGATGCTGGAGACTGATCCCAACAAACGCGAGCGGCACTTGGCGAAATATGTGGAGGGTGAGGTGCAGTCGCGATTGGCGCAATGGGGCATCTCAACGGTCTCCGACAAGGATCTGAGCCTGTTCGAGAACTCGTCGGCCTCGATCGCCCCGGCGATTCGAGCCACCAGTTTGCACGATGCCACACATCTGCTATTCATTGCCATCCAAGAGCCTCGGGACAAAGGCGACTACCACCTTTCGGTCAAATTGTTTGATGAATCGGGCCATGATTCCTGGATCAATGAAGGGGAGCGAACGCTCAGTGCCGAACCCCCGCTGGACCGGTTTCATGTGTCCTCGGGTGAGTTGGTCGTACTCACCCGGTTGGAATCACTGAAGAGCATTTCGCGGGAAACCCCGAAGGACGCCCTGATCACGGCGGCAGCTCTCATGGCGGAAGAAAGCCCTCCCGTCGTCTCCAATGTCCGGTCCAGGGCCCCGGGTGAAATGCGTTCGGAGGTTGTCTATCTGGAGTCGAAAGATCCCGCGAAGACACGGTTTCGAACTCTCTTCGATCCGCAAGTCAAAGAGATCTCGACGGGGGCGGTGGAGCAGGTTCTCCCGATCAAAAACGCACATCAGGATGTCCCCTCGGATTTGATTTTTCGCTACGTGATCGCTCGGATCGCCGAGCAGTTGCTACCTCCCGTGGGCCGGGTGGAGCGAGTCCAAGGATTGGTCGGCGAGGTCGCTGGTTTGACGACCAGCCACGGGGTCGTCCCTGGGGAACGCTGCCGGGTCTTGCGTTCGGTGGATGGCCTCAAATCCCGCTCGATCTTGCCGACGGAAGCTAAACTGAGCGATGTCGGACCGATTTCGCATGTGACCTTTCAGGAGTCCGGGTTTGAAAAACTCTGGGCCGAAAACGTGCTGTTGCGACCGGGCGACTTATTGATCCCTCGAAACCGCACTCCGCGCATGGTACGTGTGAATGCTCTCAAAGGCTTGGATCCTGATCCCTCCGTGAAGGGGCGATTGGAATTCGGAGGGAACGACAAAGACAGCCGCGAAATCCGTCAGAAATACAGCGATAAGACCCAGCGTGCGGGACTGAAAATCACGAACCTGCTGGCGGACTCGCTCACGAAAACCGGCATTCCCACTGCGGCCCCGGAATTGGGACGACCGAATTTCACCACGACACACCAAGTCGGGGGGACAATCACTCTGTCCAAGGAAATGGCGAAATCAAAGTACAGCAAGAGTTCCAGCCCCGTCTTTAGCGTCAACATCGTGCTTTCCCAAGTCGATTCCCAGCAAGACCCCATGCAGATCTCCTTCGATCTGTCGAATTTTTTGGAGTAGCTGAGTGGGAAAATCTGTTCGGTCATTTGCGACGACGTGTCCGTTGTATGCGTCCTCGGCTGGAGGTGGTCCGGGCACGAAACTGGGACGAGATTGCTCGAATCGTTGCTTTTCGACGAACACCCGGTTACGTTGTCCGGTCCTCTCTCGTCTCGATCGAGATTCGACGGATCTACACACGACGGTCGGGCATGATTCTGCTTCGGGCCGATCACTTCACGGGACTGAACGACGATGCAACGTTGGCTGGTTTGGGGTTGTTTTCTGCTGATCGGCCTCAGTATGGGGCAGAGCATGACAGGCTTTTCGGCATGGGCTCAGGAGGCGGCTCCAGCAGCGGCGGCCCCTGCTGCTGCGGGGGCAGTGGCCCCGCCGGCGCACAAGTCCGAGAGTAAGCTGATGTGGATTATTGTCACATCGGGGTGGATCGGGCTGTTTTTGCTGGTGCTGTCGGTGTACTTCATCGCGACCACTGGACGGCTATTTACGGAACTGCGAACGCAGAAGGTGATGCCCCCCCAAGTCATGGATCAATGTGCCGCCTCGCTGGAGAAACGAGATCTGAAGGGGCTGTACGCGGTGGTTAAGGAGGACACTTCGGAGTATTCGCGACTCGTCCGCACGGGGATCGCTGAACTACCTGCGGGTCTGCCCGAGGCCCGTGCTGCGATGGAGCGGACTTTTGAAGTGCTCTATTCGGAAGGGGAACGTAAGATCTCGATGCTCGCCGTACTCGGTACGCTGGGGCCGATGATCGGGCTTTTGGGGACGCTGAAAGGGATGATCGGCGCGTTTGGGGTCATCGCCATGAACGAAGGGTCAGCGATGAAGGCCAGTGAAGTGGCGGGCGAGATCTCGGAAGCCTTGTTGCTGACGTTCGAGGGCGTACTACTGTCGGTCCCCGCGATCTACTTGCATGCCGTGTTCCGCAACAAGATCAGCCACCTGAACAACGAGTCGTTCAACAAGGCTGAAGAGCTCGTGAGCAAAGTCGCCAGTATGGCCAAACGACCAGCAGCGGCT
>JANOKO010000904.1:0-3818 GCA_031419335.1 Planctomycetota bacterium | reverse complement strand
CACCAAGTCGGGGCGGGAGACGGATCTCCCGCAAGATGGAAACACCGCACACTCGACCAAGTTCCGCACCAGTTGTGATTCTGTCGCAACTTGGAACGAGAGGCGGCACCATCATATCCGAAATGGAGAGGCAGCGGCGAGTACACATCCGGAAGTTTCATCCTCCAGTTGTATCGGGAGGTCAACCCCTCACCCCTAAAATCAACGGAACCGTTTCGAACTCGGAGTGATTCCTGATATCCTGTACCCGATATGGGTTCACTCCGTTGGTTGCGAGGAAACACACAATCATGCGAACCACTCACTGGAGTGCCGTGCTGGTCACGGGGTTGATGTTCGCCGGGGGATGTGCCAAATCCACACCCCCAGTGGCGACGGGTTCCGCCCCGACTACGGCGGCAACCCCTGCCGTCACGGCGGCAACCCCTGCCGTCACAGCGGTCACCCCAGCCGGGCAGACACCTACATCTCTGCCCATTGCCGCTCCTGTGGCTGAGCCACAGGAGAATCTACCGCTCCCCACGATCTCTCTCGGCGGAACTTCGCCACCGCTTCAAGGTGCAGCGGTGCCGGGAGCACTGGCAACACCGGCTCCGAGCGATTCGGCCATCAGTACGTTAGAGCAGCGGCGGCAAGTCGTCGCTGCCATGTCTGGGATTCAAGTCGTCCTCGGGAGTTGGCGAGGTACGACCAACAAAGAAGTCGGCGACTTCAAGGCGCTCGAAGCCCCGAACTGGATCTGGGACTTCCGCAGCGAGCGAGCCCAGCCTGCCTTGGTGATGAAGTCCGCTAAGAGCCAGTACATGCGAGAAGCCAGATTGACTTACCTGACCGATCGCCAAATCTTTCGGATGTTGGCGACCGACAAAGATGGACTAGCCCACACTCTCGAGGGACAGCTCATATCGCCCGTGGAAGAGTTCGAGGGAGACGACCGCCGAGTCCATCGCAAGTACAAACTGCAACTGACCGAAATTGGGGAGGTCAAGGACGCTCTGCAACTGACCCTGAACCAGCAAGACAACAATCGCTACTTGTTTGAAGTGGAACGGAAGCGCGGCAATCGATTTATGCGAGTCGATACCATCGGGACGCAACGAGAGGGGTCGTCGTTCGCTCTGAATGACACCGACTACAAGGACAAGACCTGCGTGATCTCCGGCGGACTGGGGACCTCGCAAGTCAGCTTTAACGGCAAATCGTACTGGGTCTGCTGCAGCGGATGCAAAGCTGCTTTCGACGAGGAACCTGCCCGCTGGGTGGCGGAATACGAAGCGAAGCAGAAGGAAAAAAAGCAGGCCCAGCCTGGGTCATAGAACGGAACTCTTACGTTCGTGGACATGCTTCCGACAGGGAAGAATCGCGTGCCGGTATTGTTGGAAATTTTGACCGGTCCCGACCAGGGGAAGACCTTTCCACTGGAGAGTGAGTTGCTGCATATCGGGCGCGGTGCGGACAACAGCATCGTCCTCACTGACCCCGAGCTGGGGGATTTTCACGCGAGTGTGTCACAGCAACAGGGGCGGTTGTCCTTGTATGCCAATGAGGCCAACCAAATCCGCGTGGGTGAAGCATCCATTCCGGGTCAGCAATGGGTGTCGGTCCCGGCGGATGTCATTATCCATTTGGGTGGCCAAACCGAGGTCCGCGTCACCGACTCTCTTGGAGTGACTCTACCCACGCCCCCCCGATCTGCCGCCCCAGGCGATCCGGTATCAGAGCGTCGTCGTCCGCCACGTAAGGAGTCCAAACGGCAAGTCGCCCGCCCGATCATCGGTCGCACCGGAGACGCCGTCATTCAGTGGGGAGCCGACGGGAAGTTCCCCGAGCTGGCGCTAGTCGCTGGAACCAGTTCGAACCCGGAGTCCCACAAGCCCCGGTCAACCAACCCCGCGCTACTGTTCACGATATTGGCGGCCAGTTGCCTGAGTTCGGCGGGCCTGTTGCTCGTCGATTTTGAAACCTCGACCGTGGTCTCCAGTGCCGACCAAGCATTCACGCGATCGAAGTTGGCGGCCTACTACGGAACAGATTCCACTCAACTGGAGCCGTATCAGAAGCTGCTTCGCCAAGCGTCCATCGAACATTCCCAAGGCAACCACTTCGCTGAACGGAAGCTGCTGAAACATGTCCTCAGTTTACTCAACTCCGTCGATGCCGCAGCTCCCGACAATTTGAACGGACTGACGGGTCGCCAAACCGGACGCGGCAAGGCAAGCGATAAGGAACTTCAGGGACTCCTTCAGCAGGCGTTGAACTAAACGCCATTGTTGGCACCGCTTTCTTGACGCCACTGCCCCCCCTGCCAGAAGATACGCCCTCGCCCTCTCGGGTCGACCTATTCCAGTCGTCCCTGTCAGTCTCGACCTTGCAAGCCTAGCCCTCCATGCGCGTTCTCTCAGGCATCCAACCGACCGGCCAGATTCACTGGGGAAATTACTTCGGGGCGGTCAGGCAGTACATCGAGCTCCAGAAGCACGATGCGGCATTCTACTTCATCGCCGACCTGCACGCGTTGACCACCGTGCGCAATCCGGCGGAGTTGCGGCGGAATGTCACGAACGCCGCCCTCGACTTACTCGCTCTGGGTCTCGATCCGAACAAGGCCACGCTGTATGTGCAGTCCGATGTCCCCGAGGTCACGGAGCTGACGTGGCTGCTGATGACCGTCACGCAGATGCACCTCCTCGAAAAGTGCCACGCCTACAAAGATAAAAAGGAGAAAGGCCTCGCCGCCGATGCGGGACTCTTCACTTACCCTGTCCTGATGGCAGCTGACATTTTGCTCTACGACAGCAATCTGGTCCCCGTGGGGCAGGATCAGATCCAGCACATCGAGGTCACACGCGACGTGGCTCATCGATTCAACACGATCTACCAGCGCGAGGTGTTTGTGCTGCCGGAAGCCTATGTCGTAAAGTCGCTGGCCAAGGTGCCGGGCCTCGACGGCGAGAAGATGTCCAAGAGCTACAACAACACCATCGAGGTCTTCATGGAGCCGAAAGCCCTGCGCAAGAAGATCATGTCGATCAAGACCGACTCGAAGGGAGTCGAGGACGCCAAGGACCCGGAGACCTGCTCGGTGTTTACGTTGTTCAAGTTGTTCGCCAATGAAGAGCAGCAAACGGCTCTGGCTGCGAAGTACCGCGCGGGCGGCATGGGCTACGGCGAGGCGAAGCAGGCTCTGTACGACCAGGCCATGACCGTCTTTGGCCCCGCCTTCGAACGCCGCGCCCAACTCGCCGCCAGCCCCGACACCGTCCGCGATGTCCTCCGTGAAGGAGCGAAGAAAGCCCGCGTCAAAGCCGTCGAGGTGCTGACCCGTGCCCGCGAAGCCTGTGGACTCGGTGGGAGATGAATCCCTCTTATCGCATGTTCAGTCCGCGGCATTGACAGCCTGCTGCGCCAGCCAGGGCCGCGAGTCAGAGTCCCTGGCTGGCGCTGCGGGCTGAGAGAGTCTGCGAGTCACTTCATCATTTGCTGGCTAGGGAATACCCTGCGAACAACCCAGCCCATCGCCCATCGAGGACGAGTTGATGGATGAGAACCCCCTGAAGACGCCGTTCAACTCCGAAGCATTCCGTCGGCCACAGCTACGCGGTCCATCGGCGGAGGAATTGGCCGAGGCTCTGGGACCGTTCTCGCCGCCCGACGATTATGACTTTATGATTGAGTTCGATCCGGATGTCCGCGGGGTGGCACCGGTTGGGTCGCTTTGGACCCTACCGGTGTGGAGAAGCCAGAAGAGGTATCTTGTGGTGCAGAGCCTGCTGACGGTATAATCCTTCAGTGTGACCTGGCTCCCTGATGAATGAGCC
>JANOKO010000903.1:0-1295 GCA_031419335.1 Planctomycetota bacterium | reverse complement strand
GAACCAGAACCAGAATCAGAAGCCGAAAGCTCAACTCGCGATCGCTGTCGACAAGCGGACCAACCACATCATCGTGTGGAGTGACGATAAACTGTTCCGAGATATCGAAGCGTTGACGAAGTCCATCGACAAAGCCGCCATGGAAGCCAAACGCACCGTGCGGGTGATGCCGCTGCTGAACACGAATTCTTCGGTGATGACAACGGCGCTGGGGCAGCTCATGCCCAAAGTGAAGGTCAGTTCCAGTGGACCCCGCACCAGTACGAGTTCCAGTTCCGGGAGTGGGACTTCCCCGGGGACAAGTTCTTCAGGTGGTGACTCCAACCCCAACTCAGACCAGATGCGGGACTTTTTCCGTCAGCGCGGCGGTGGCTCGTTTGGCCAGCCCGGAGCATCACCCTTCGGCCAGCCGGGAGGAAGTGGTTCACCATTTGGCGGCGGGTCTCCTTTTGGCGGCAGTCGCGGCGGCAGCAGTGGCACTCCATTCGGTGGAGGGGGCAGCCCCTTCGGCGGAGGAGACCGAGGTAGCCGGGGCGGCAGAAACTAGTCCAACCGACGTTCTCAGTATTCTGTTCACAGTTTTCGGTCAGAACACGTAGACACAACTGGCCCCCCCTGCGAATCGCTTCTAAGCTGGACCAGTTGGGATTTGACGGACGTAACGGAATTCCGGCTGCGTCGGAATCTCACATTGTCACCCGCTGTTCCCTCCCCTCTCACCTGCTCCCTTCAACCCTATGGATCTCTCCCGCGTCTTTCTGAAACGCCAACTTGCGACACCAGATCAGATTCTGGCGGCGAAGTCAGCGTATCCGTTGTTGCGAATCGACCGCGCCTTGATCGAACATGGCGTGTTGCGGGAAGATCAGGTTCTCCAGGCTTTGGGTGATGAGCTGGGGATGCGGTTCATGCCGCTCAAGGAGTTCCATCCCGACATCAATCTGCTGGCCCGATTCCCGACCACGGCCATCTTTAAGCATGAAGTTCTGCCGATCGAGGGTCACAACGGACGAATGACGGTCGCCATCAGCGACCCCTTCAATCTGGAATCACTGGATGAGCTGTCCTCTCTGGGCGGTTGCCGGATCGAGCCGGTCCTCGCCTGCCGCGATGAGATCGTCGAGCTGATCAAGAAGACTCTGGGGGTTGGCGGAGACACGATCAATTTGCTGGTCGCCCAGCGGCATGAGGAAGGGATTGAACTTCTCGACGCGATCCCGGACGAACTCAGTGAATTGGCCCAATCGGCCCAGGCTCCCTCGGTTATCAAGCTCGTCAACGAGCTGCTGATTGAG
>JANOKO010000902.1:0-5396 GCA_031419335.1 Planctomycetota bacterium | reverse complement strand
CTGCCGAGATGGTCGACACGCATCAAGTCGCCAGCCTGTTGCAGGCCACCGGAATCTACTTCTCACAAGCCGGGTGGGAGGTCTCTGAGACTTGGAAGCGGCTGCAGCGCATCTATGAAAAGTTCGGCGTCCCAGACGAATGGCGGATGGCCGAGCAGGCCGAGTCCATGGGGTACGATCTCTGCGGTATGCAGGTCACTCCACAGCAGACCGGAAAATTCAGTGCGGGTCAGGTGCTGCACTGGCACCCCAGTGTCCGCTTCGCCGCCACGGGCGACACCGTACTGATCCACGAAGACCGCACTGAGTTGATCACTCCGTGCGAAGTCTGGCCGATGCTCAAGATTCAAATCAAAGGAATCACCATCGACCGTCCAGCCATCTTGAATCGCGAATCCCCCGCTGCCACGGAATGGTGTTTAGAGTAATCCTGGTTCCGAGAAATATCGACCCGTCTGTCGACTCTGGAACACTGCTGTCGAACGGATGAGGGCGTGAATTCACCACAGAGACAAGGAGGCACGGAGCAACGTGTTTAGAGGAGATCCGGAAGGTTTCTCGCGAGGGTGGCTGAGCGAAAGGCGATCATCAGTGGACCCGCTTCAGGCGAATCGTCTTGTGGAGCCTTGGCCATTGGCCGCAAACTGGTTTTCTCCGTGTCTCCGTGGTGAATTCTTCCGCTGCCTACTTTCGTGATGCACTCACGAGAGGGCACTCGTGTTGCACTCCGGTTGGAATTTGCCTTTCAAGAATGGCAGAATGAGTACACTGTTGAAACTCACCCGGTGGGGATGTTGTCCCTGCTTCAGCGAACACTTTCGGAAACTGGTGTCTCCATGCGAATTGTTGCGTACCTCTTCCTCATCTCCATGATGTGCCTCACTGTCCAACACGCCGCGGCAGACGACACCACTCCAAGGGCGGAGTGGGTACAACTCTTCAATGGCCAGGATTTGACAGGCTGGAAACCGAAGATCCGCTACCACGAACTCGGCGACAACTATGCCAATACGTTCCGCGTCGAGGACGGGCTGCTCAAGGTCCGGTATGACGGAGGTTACGAGGACGGGTTCAAGGACACGTTCGGGCACCTGTTCCACGAGAAGGAATTCTCGCACTATATCCTGCGGGTCGAGTACCGCTTCGTCGGTGACCAGTGCCAGGGCGGTCCCGGTTGGGCGACTCGCAACAGCGGCATGATGCTGCACGGGGAAGACCCCGCAGGCATGGCCAAGGACCAGGACTTCCCCGCCTCAATCGAGGTCCAGATCCTCGGCGGGAACGGCAAGGACAACCGCACCACAATGAACCTTTGCACGCCGGGAACCAATGTTGTGATGAACGGCAAGCTGTTCCTGCCGCACTGTACGAATTCGAAGTCGAAGACCTACCACGGGGAGCAGTGGGTCATCACCGAGACGGAAGTCCGGGGGAACAAGGTCATGCGTCACAAGGTCGACGGAGAAGTGGTTCTGGAATACAACGATCCGCAACTCGACGACCGCGACGCCCATGCCAAAGAGCTGGCGAAGAAGAACGGAGGTCTTCTGCTGGACCACGGGACGATCTCGCTTCAATCGGAGAGCCATCCGATCGATTTCCGTAAGGTCGAGATCTTGGAATTGGATTCGAAGTAGTGCCTCGTCAAGTCTTGGAATTGGGGTGATGGGATCCTGTCCGGGAGGGCGAAGCTCCTGCTGAGCCGTGAGCCGGGGTACACGTCGACTCGCCTGAGCGGCTCGGCTGGAGCCTCGCCCTCCCGACCCCAGAATTCAGTGTTGACACAGCACTCGATTCCGTGGCACTTCTTCTTTCAAATCCAGTCGCTGATACGAAACTCCGCGCTGAAGCCAACAGGGTTTTCGAGGTCGGGAGCCCGCGAGTGCCCCCCAGTCACCGGATTCTCCGAATCCGGTGTGGGCGATGTTCTCGCCGCGCGTGCGTTCGGAAAACTCTGTGCTCGGGACGCTCGGTTTCTCTGTGAGAGTGTGCCCCGCAACGCGGGCGCTGAACCACCGGACTCGGAGAGTCCGGCGACTTTGTCGGCTTCAACGCGGAGTGTCGTTAATACCACTGGATTCTTTCTGGATGAGATGGATGTCGAAGACACTCCTCAGTTGGTACGAGCCGTACTTTTTTGTCCCTCGACTCCGGACTCTCAACGGCTGGCTGTGGCGGCTGGTGTGGCTGGTCGGAATCGCACTTGTTGTCTTCCTGTTCGAGTATGGACTGGGTGGTCCCCGTCCCTTGAGTGTGGAGTTGGGTATCGCCCTGGTCACGGGAGTGTTGTTGACCCTGCTACCCGATCTTGTCTTTCTTCAACGAGATGTCTGGATCACGGGCGATGCCATTGAATGGGAGGCCTATGGTGTCAAGTTCCGCGTCAATGGCTCGTTCCCCCATTCCCAGATCACTTGCATCGAGTTCCACCGCTCCGGCGAATGGAGGTTCAAGTTCGGTGGGATGCGGATCTTTCTTCCAGATGGTCAGTGGTTCTTCATTGCGATCCCCAACCGCAAGAAGCTGGAGACCATTGCCGCTGTCCTGACTCGGCAAGGAGTCACGGTCACCCTGTCGGGATGGGAGCCAACCACCGCCGACACGCGCACTCGAGTTGAAGATGAACTGTCATTGGAAAGCCTGCCCGCCTCCACGCAGGATGCTGTCTTCGCTCCGATTCCCTCGGAGGAGCCCAAGCTCCGTACAACCCCGGGGATGGTGGTGGCCGCACTGATCGGTGCTGGACCACTCCTGATCGGACTTTTGGGAATGATCGGAACGTGGATCTATCTCGGAATGTATTGGGGTCAACTGATTGTGAGGCAGCGCTGGATGATTGGCGGAGGCGGGGTGGCGGGCTTTGTGTTCAGCTTTTTATTCCTGCTGTTCATTGGGCAGTTTATTGAGAAAGCGATGCTGATCCGCATGGCGCAACAGCTCTTGAGGACACGCCTGCATCCGCTGGTCGATGCCGAGGATGACGACGTGTACGCGGTCTCGATCTATCGTCGTGAGATTTGGTCCAAAGTCGCTTCCTGGGCCGACGATTTCGGGTTCCTGCAAGTGAATCGTCGAAAGCGGGCGATCGTGTTCGAAGGAGACAAGGAGCGTTGGATCATCCCCCTCACGGCTCTCACGGCGGTTCGTATGGAGGAGGCTGATGTCGGCAAAGAAGGGGCCGACTCTTCGGAAATCCGCTACTTTGTGGTGCTTGGCACGTCACGCGATGGGGAGCCATGGGAAATCGGACTCATCCATGCCCGCACCCAGTGGGGCCACGATGGAGCCACAGCCCGCCGCGAACGCATGGGTGTATTGTTCGACGAACTCCGCACGGCAGTATCGCTGGTGTCGCTCAGTCCCCCATGAATCCCTCCACATCCCCACAGTTGTCAACCTCGGAATTTATCGAGGGGACAAACTCGCGAGTGATGTCTCTGTTGTGATCGGGTGGCGTTCCGTAGAATTCTGCGGCGGCGGTGTGTTCACCCCGCGTCGAGATCTGCCCTGACCGAATGTGACAAGAAGGAGCTTCCATGTTTGTGCGACAACCGCACTCACTGCGGGCCGTGTGGACCTGCCTGTTGAGTCTGACCGTGGCAATGGCCGTCGCCGGAGACTGGCCCCAATGGCGCGGACCGGGACGCGATGGCTAATCCGATGAAACCGGCCTGATCGAGAACTGGGATAAGACGCCGCCCAAGCACCTGTGGACGATTGAGGGGATGGGAGAAGGGTACGCTTCGGTCTCGATCTCCAAAGGATCGCTCTACACGACCGGCAACATCCAAGGCGGCCAAGGCGTGATTAAGGTCAACCTTTCTGATCACACCGTTGCTTGGTCGAAAACCGTGACGGAAAAACGTCCCAAGCACGGCTATGAGGGTTCTCGTTGTACTCCCAGTGTCGACGGAGATCATCTCTATGTCGTGACCTCGGATGGGCGCATCAGTTGCTTGAAGTCGGCGGACGGCGAGGTCGTCTGGTCGCGTCCGTTTTCGGACTGGGATGGCAAAATGCAGAATGGCTGGGGCTATTCTGAGTCACCGCTGGTGGATGGGGATTTTGTACTTTGCACCCCTGGTGGCGATGATGCCATGATTGTCGCGCTGAATAAGCAGACGGGTGCCGAGGTGTGGAAATGCGCGATGCCCAGTATCGGGGACAATGGCAAGGACGGAGCGGCCTACTCCTCGATCGTCATCGGCCACGGTGCAGGTGTGAAGCAGTACGTCAGCCTGGTCGGCCACGGTGTCATCAGTGTTCGGGCCTCCGATGGCCAGTTCCTCTGGGGCTATAATAAGGTCGCCAATGGCGTGGCCAACATCCCCACGGTCGTGACGGAGGGCGATCTTGTCTTCGCCTCGTCCGGGTATGGCACTGGTTCCTGCTTGCTCACACTGTCCAAAGACGGTGACGGAGTACAGGCTGAAGAGGTCTACTTCCTCGACGCCAAGACGTTCGAGAACCATCATGGCGGATTTATCCTGGCGGATGGCTTCATCTACTCTGGAGCCAAGCACGGCAAAGGGTTCCCCATCTGTGTCGAACTGAAGACCGGCGACGTGAAGTGGGGTGGAGACATCCGACCCGCAGGCGACGGATCCGCAGCTGTGACGATGGCGGATGGCCAGATCATATTCCGCTACCAGAACGGTAAGCTGGCCCTCGTACGGGCGACTCCCAGCGGGTACGAACTCAATGGAACGTTCACGCCGGAGTATCAGGAGCGGGAAAGTTGGGCTCACCCGGTTGTTTCGGGAGGCAAGCTCTATCTGCGAGAACAAAATAAGCTGATGTGCTACGACCTCAGCGAGTAAAACGTGCCCTCGGGTGTGGGATTTGACAAACACAAACGCGGCCCTTGCGGGTCGCGTTTGTGTTGCAATCAGGCCACCATGCATTTCCGATCTCTACTTTGTCGCAGCGAACCGACGGGCGACTTCGGGCCAGTTCACGAGGTTCCAGAACGCTCCAATGTAGTCCGGACGGCGGTTTTGATAGTTCAAGTAGTAGGCGTGTTCCCACACATCCAGACCGAGAATTGGCGTTTGGCCTTCGGAGATGGGGCTGTCCTGATTCGGCAGGCTCGTCAACACCAGTCCGTGGTCCTTGGCGACAGACAGCCAAGCCCAACCGCTCCCAAATCGCGTCGTGGCCGCAGCTGCGAACTTCTCTTTGAAGGCAGCGAAGTTTCCGAAGGTGGCGTTGATTGCTGTTGCCAGTTCGCCGGTCGGCTCCCCACCGCAGTTCGGGCCGATCACGGTCCAGAAGAGAGCATGGTTGGCATGTCCACCCGCATTATTCCGCAGGGCGGTCCGTACCGCTTCTGGAATCGCGGTCAGATCCCTCAGCAGTTCTTCGACTGGCTTGTTGCCCAGGTCTGGATGGGACTC
>JANOKO010000901.1:0-1493 GCA_031419335.1 Planctomycetota bacterium | reverse complement strand
CGGTTGGAGGCTCGGGCCGGGGTCGGTTCTTCGACGAAGGCGGTGGTCAACATTCATCTCGATGGCGGGCCGTCGCAGTATGAGACGATCGACCCCAAGCCCGAGGCCCCGCAGGAGATTCGCGGGCCGTTCCTGCCGATTGAGACTTCGGTCCCCGGCATTCGGATCAGCGAGTTGATGCCGCAGGTCGCCCAGATGGCCGAGCAGTTTGTGTTCGTGCGGTCACTGGTCGGGTCGGATGGACAGCACAATGCCTTTCAGTGTCAGTCGGGGTTCGCCGAGAAGGATCTCAAGTCGCTGGGCGGTCGCCCGGCGTTCGGGTCGGTGATTGCCAAGTTGCAGTGCCATCCGGACGATCCCGCTCCGGGGTTTGTGGACCTCATGCAAGGCCGGCCCCTCGTGCGGGACAGTACACGTTCGGGGTTTCTCGGCCCGGCCTATCGCCCGTTTCGGCCCGACATCAGTGCCATGTTCGCGAGGGAACTTGAAGACGGGATGAAGGGCGAGCTCGCCCGCCGAGGCTCGGAGCATTCGCTCAAGCTGACGCTCGATGAGCGGCTCACGCTCAGTCGGCTGACTGATCGACAATCCTTGCGGACGGAACTCGATCGAGTGAAGCGGGAACTGGATGGCTCGGGGATGATGGATGCCATGGACCAGTTTGATCGGCAAGCTGCGGGGATATTGACCTCGGGCCGGTTGGCAGAGGCGCTCGATCTCTCGAAGGAAGACCCAGCTGTCCTCGCGCGCTACACAGCTTCTGGACCACAGCGAGGGGTACAGGACTCGACCTCGGAAGGGGCCAACGCCCCACAGAAGTTCCTACTCGCGCGGCGGCTGATCGAGGCGGGAGTGCGGGTCGTGAGCGTCTCGATCAGCGACTTCGACACGCACTCAAAGAACTTCCCGCGCATGCAGAACTTGGTGCCGATCGTCGACCACGGCTTGGCAGCGTTCGTGACCGACCTCAAAGAGCGCGGGCTGTGGGACGATGTGATGATCGTCGTGTGGGGCGAGTTCGGACGCACGCCGGTCGTGAACTCCAGCGGAGGCCGCGACCACTGGCCCCGCGTCAGCCCGTGCCTGCTCGCGGGCGGCGGCCTGCGCTGCGGCCAAGTGATCGGCTCGACCGACCGCACCGGGGGCGAGCCGAGGTCTCGCCCAGTAACCTATAAGGACATCTTCCGCACCCTCTATCGCCACCTCGGCATCGATGCCATGCAAGAGACGCTCACCGATCCGCAGGGGAGACCGCAGTACCTGCTCGATGAGGGCGAAGTGCCGGTGGAGTTGGCGTGAGGCTCGTGGGATAGGCTTCCAGCCTGTCGTGCCTGGGCGATGTCGGGGGTTCATCCGCCAATGGACGGTCCCCCTGCTTGCCCCCTCTCCCCCGCGATCGACGTGGCTTTCACCCTGTGCGTGTTGCGGGGGAGTGGGTTGGGGTGTGGGGGCCACATCGCTCACTCAGGCCCCCTCACCCCGGCCCTCTCCCC
>JANOKO010000900.1:0-1515 GCA_031419335.1 Planctomycetota bacterium | reverse complement strand
TCATGTAGGCCGGGTAGTCGTACGCGACCTCATCGACAGTGGCAGTGGGTGGCTGCCGGACTGTGATTGCATACGTCGGTGAAACGGCGTCGCCCGCCTCAATCCGATAAGTCACATTCTGAAGGAGTCCTGTGCCGTTTTCTCCGACCAGTCGGCCTCGATAGCGATGAACTCCTTCGCCGGTGTCCTGCAATTTGACGATCTCATCGACGACTCGCCGGTCGGCTGTTGTGTAGAGGACGCGGACTTCTGCGGGGATCGCTCCGCTGAGAGTGGTCTCGATGTCCGGCGTGGCATGCGCCAGGAGAGTCATGTCCCCTGGCTTCACCTCAAGAATGGCCGTCTGTGTCGCGGGCGTGAGATTCGCCATCGGAAACAGGGCTCGCCAGGCCGACGACACCAGACTCTTGGGGCTCGCCAGCGTGTACACGCACAGCACCACCACCATCGCCAACAGTGCGTACGACAGCTTCGTCAGCGTATGCCGGTCGACTGCGTCATCGACGTTCACCTGCTGCAGGTTCATCGCCGCGCGGCGTTCCATGGCCTCAATAATGACGGGAGAGACCGGGCGACCCGCCTGCTGCAGGTCGACCAGCGTCAGCAGGTTACTCTTGAGTTCCGGATGGGAGTGTTCCAGTTGCGAGGCCGCATAGAGCTGCGTCACCCGTTGCGACCAGGGGCGAAAGAACTTGTACCACGTCCAGGCTCCCAGCACTCCCAGAAACCCCGTCCACAGCACATATCGCGAAGTCTGACTCCACCCGCCCGAGATCACCCAATGATCGGTGACGACAAACAGAAACAGATACCCCACCAGCAGCAGCACGGCCCCGACCCCGCCCGTGAGCAAATCCGCACCGCGAATCCCGCTGCGGGCCTGCTTGAGCTGGTACTCAATGTATTCCTCAAAGCCGACGTATTGCCGTCCGCCTTCGTCCGAGGATTTCGGTGGTTTTTGAAGAGTCGACGACATCGGGCAATCCCTTTTGTCTGTTACGATCCCGTGGGACAGGCTTCCAGCCCATTGTCGCCGGATTCTCCGAATCCGGTGCATCGGTGACTCCCCTGTGCGTCACCCTGAGAGGCGAGAGCCAAACCACCGAACTCGGAGAGTCCGGCGACTCTGGAAACCCGTCCACTATTCTACTCGACGGCCTCACTCGGCGAAACGTTCCCTGGAATACGAAAAGTCGACCAGTTCGCGCTGGAACGTTTTACGAATTCGGCAGGGCAGGAAAAACCGGCACGTTCGGAGACTCCTGTAGCCACGTTCGCCAGAACGTGGGGGACTTGGAATCGGTCCCGCCAACCCGCCCCAGGCGGGTTGGCATCGGTGGGCTTTTTTTGGATCCTACCGGTGCCAACCCGCCAGACCTATAGAGTTCTTCCCAATCCCCCTTGTTGACACCAGCTTGTCGGAAGATGCGGCTCTACAGACTCACGCTGATGTCTCCATGATGCGGATTGGGAATCCGAATCGTGACATCGCCGGAGATCCCAGCGCGGCTCTGC
>JANOKO010000899.1:0-2281 GCA_031419335.1 Planctomycetota bacterium | reverse complement strand
CGAAGCGTGACAGCTTTTATTCAGCTCTGAACAATTTGGATTTCTGTGGTATCTACCAACCTGCGGACGATAAACTGCCGGAGTCAGTGAGGCTTGACTCATGGGAGGATGTCTATTCTGAGAAGATCCCGAATCTTGTCGTAACACGAAAGCTTGTGTCAGCCACAGTGCGTGTCGGCGATGTCGTGAAGTTCCGGAATCGCTCGCATCGCCTCGTGAACATCGTTCCCCCGAACCCAGAGAAGCAAGTGATTGGCTGGTTCGAGTTCAACATTAAACCCGAGCCCGCCCCATCGGGCACGAAGTGATCGCTGGCGGGGCGGGGTGAGACAGTCATTCACTGCAACGTATGAATCGACCAGCGGAGGACTCGGCAGGCTGACGCCGGGTCGCTCTCCTGGAGAGTAGAGGTGTATTCCGTGAACCCGATGAACGATCACGACAACTCGCTCGGTTTGCCTGCGCGGCTCGCGCAGCTGGATCTTTCCCCAGCTCGCTGTGCGGTGTTTGTGCCGCATCAGGGGCGGATTGTTTCGCAGTGTCAGACGGCTCTGATCGAGTTGGAGCGGCGGGGGTATGTGGTGCGGCGGGTTGAGGGGTACTCGGCGATTGACCAGGCCCGGAATCAGATCGGTAGTGATGCGCTCAAGGACGGTTTTGACGAGACGATGTGGATCGATTCGGATGTGGGGTTTGATCCCGATGATGTCGAGAAACTCAGACGGCATGGCTTGCCGATCACTTGCGGCATCTACCCGAAGAAGGGAAAGCGGGAACTGGCGATTCATATTCTGCCGGGGACGCCGCGGTTTCGGTTTGGCGTGAAGGGGGGACTTCACGAGATTCTGTACGGCGGGACCGGGTTCTTGCACGTGCGGCGGGTCGTCTACGAAACAATCGCGACCCAACTTGAGCTGCCGGTCTGCAACGAACACGCGGGACGACCGATGCGCCCCTTCTTCCAGCCGCTGATCCGCTCCGCCCCGCGTAAAGGCTTGGCGACCACCGAGGGGGACGCCCCGCGAACGGGCCACTGGTATCTGGCCGAGGATTATGCCTTTTGCCATCGAGCGCGACTGTGCGGATACCCGATCATCGCCGACACGACGATCCGCTTGTGGCACATCGGCGACTACGGCTACAGCTGGGAAGACGCCGGGATCGACCGCCAACGGTTTGGGGATTTTGACTTTGGGTTCACGGAGCCGTAAGACTGGTGGCCATGCCGGGACATGCGTGTCCTATCAGTAGCGTGGCGTGGAATCGTAAGGGGACGCGTCTGGCGTCGGGTTCATCTGACAACACGGTGAAGGTGTGGGATGCCCAGAGCGGGGCCTGTCTGCGAACGATCTACAACCTTCCCGAACACCAATCCTTCAGTGAGGACGAGCGCGGCACTCTCCTCTGTGTCTCCCCCGCAGCCTGGCGATTCATCGCCTGGCGCTACACCGACCCCCGCACCGCCCAGCTGCGATTGCTCCCCGCCGAAGTGAGCCCGCACTGGCCCGTGGGATAAGGTCCAGCCTGTCTGGGCTCGCTTGGGAGGGCGAAGCTCCTGCTGAGCCGCGAGCCAGGGGACATGCTGTCTGGTGGATGCGGCTCGGCAGGAGCCTCGCCCTCCCGACGAAGGCAACCCACAAATCTCGCGGGGTGGCCCAGGCATTACTTGGGATGTCTGGATGACGAAGGAACAAGAGGATCAGGAGAACGAACGGTCTCCCCTGCAACCTCTTGTTGTTCCACAACCCTGACGCTCAAAGCAGCGTCTGGGCCACCCCGCCGGCTTTCTCTCCCAGTGCTTTAGCGTGGTGATTCAATGAACAGAACCAACCCTAGACTCGATGAGTTTCACACAGAATTGCAGGCTGCTGGACTTGCAGTTCGTCTTATGTCATCGAGGCCAGACCATCCGCATGAGTTTAGATTCGCGATAGCCAGAAAGGTCGGCACCCTTGGAAGACTGGTATCGGAGGAGATGCCTACAGTCCACTTTGGATACGATGATTCCGATGCTATTCTGACTATCGGTCATGGACTTGTAGTGAGATTCGAGGAAGAGAAATGGTACATTGGCTCATCGTTGTTCCGTTTGGGAACAAATCCGGATGAATACTCGAAGGTGTTTCCAGATCGCTTGAAAGCAATGGAATTTGTACGCCAGTATTTCTTTTCTAATGTCCACATTGACGGATACACCGAATGACCAGCGGGGTAGCACCGTTTGACCCGCTCTGGGGTCTACCGGTGTGCCAGCGGCACCAGAGGTTCACCCAGAGAGAAC
>JANOKO010000898.1:0-2159 GCA_031419335.1 Planctomycetota bacterium | reverse complement strand
CCATCGTCGACCACGAGGATCTCCAGCGGGCGCAGGGTCTGCATCTGCACGCTGCGGATTGAGCGAGTGATGAACGCCTCAGCCTGGTAGGCGGGCATGATGACGCTGATAGTCGGAAGAGGGAGCAACGGAGATCTCATGAGCGTTGGAGCCACAGGGGGGCAGGCCTCACCCGAAGCGGGCGAACACCCGCACAAAGACAAAGAACGCACCGAGCAGAGCGACACTGGCGAAGCCCAAGCGCTGGACAAGCGGCTGATCGAGTACTTGGAGAGGAGCAGGATTGTGACGATAGAATCCGGCCAGATTGATGAACGCGGCCAAGGTGCCGCAGATCATGTAGGTCGTGGGCATGTAGCACCGCGACAATGACATCATGGACATGCACCAGCCAGCTGCCATACCGGCCAGGTAGGGCATCATTCGACGCAGCTCAGTGTTCTCGATGGGTTGTTTGCGGCGAATCATCGTAAAGATGGAGTATGCCGGGATGAAGAAGCAGCCCAGAAAGAACGTTCCTCCGATGAACCCGAGTTCTACATACGCATGCACGTAGGAGTTGTGGGCCACCAGTCCGGCCACCTCCTGATACATTCCTTCGCCGATGCCGAAGAAGAACTTCGAGGTCTTGAGTTGATTGAGTCCATCGGCCCAGAGTTGGATACGCTGTTGTCCTGTCCCACCTGAGATGTCGATGTTTCCCTGTCGCCCAAGGGCGACGGGGATCGCGAGTGCGCACAACGCTCCAATTCCAGCTGCGACCTTGCCTCCATATCGAGTGGACAGCCAACCCATGAGTCCCACACCGGCGGCCAACAGACCTCCGCGTGAATGGGTCAGAAACAGCCCGTAGCAGCACACACCGACTGCCGGAATCCATAGGTATCTCAGTCCGGTCAATTGGGGATCCGTCATAAAGTACAGGCACAGAATCCCGGTCATCACAATCAGTTGGGCCATGTCGTTCGGGTCGTGGAAGATCCCGAGTCCGCACATGCGGAAATACCAATCGATGTCGCCCTCGGCATTGACTTCGTCTCCTTCGGGGACGTGCCGGAGCAGTTTGGGGTCATTGGGCCCCAGGTCGCGTTCCTGGTTTTTGACTTCCCACAGGTCCGCTCTTCCGCTCCAGTCCTCCACAAACTGATGGTAGTCCAGGATGCAATACCCGATCATAAAGATCGAGCAGCCGACGCAGTTCAGCAGGAAGCCGCGGAGTCGTTGAGGCGTGTTGATGACTGCGACAAGTGTCAGGAAATAGAGGCACACTTTACCCATCGCCAGGAAGCTCTTGGTGGCTCCTCCGACATACCCCACAGACAAGTGGGAGGTCGCAGTGGCAATCGTCACGCCAATCACACACAGGTTGATCGGTTGTTGGATGAGCGTGCGAAGGGAGACTTGGTTATGGATCTGGCGGATCGAGCAGAGGATCGCCGCCACGATGAGTACCAAATAGATCTGCACATCACCCAGCGACGGAAAAAGCTCCGAAGGGCGGATGTAGAGAGCTGCGTTGGCGAGCAAGAACAGAACGTAGGCCATGACTGTGCCCTGAAGTCACCGGAGTTGGCGCACGTCCGCGCGCACCGTCCCGGTTAAGAACTCTAGGTCAACTCTGCCTCTCGGGTGGGGAGTGTCGCATGTTTGGAACAGGAAACGTTGACGATTTGCAGCGGGGCAATCGGCCACACGGGCGCAGAACCCGTGTAATCGTCACGATGTGAATACAGTCATACTGAAGTCGAGGACGACCACGCTCGTGGGCGAGGGCTACGCCCCTTCGCCCATTGGCGAGTTCTGTATCAATCGATCGGTGTGTCTCTTCCCGAGACCGACTTCCCGAGTGAGCGGCTGGCCCGACGGAGTCACCCGAAAACTTGTCGATAGTGACAGATGGGGTGTCGTCGCTCCTGATTCCGCCTGCCGCACCAGTTGGGCCATTTCCCACGCGGTCACGTAATGCAGTCGCAGCTGTGGATTGCCCTTGATGTGGAACGCCAATTCCGTGTGGAAGGCTTGCATCTCTGGCCCCAGCAGCATATCGATGTTGCCATCCTTGCAGCCGTGGGTGTGCAGCTTGAGGAACTTCCAGTTCGGTCGTCCCGCGACATGCACTCCGATGTTCATCCAGTGTTGGAACCGTCGCCACGTCGGAG
>JANOKO010000897.1:0-2513 GCA_031419335.1 Planctomycetota bacterium | reverse complement strand
CTGCCCGGCGGCGGCTGGTGCATCGGCTGGCCCCAGTCATGTTTTGGCTGGCACTGGGCATCCTGTTCCTGACGGCGATCCAGATCGTGTGCTGGGTCGACATTCCGCGAATCGCCGTCGAGGCGACTGTCTCGGATCAGGCGGACCCGAACTTGGACGAGTTGAACCCGTTCGACATCGCAGCCGACTCGCGCTGGGCCACGACGGCTCGCAGCGTGGGGTGGTGGAACGGAATCGTCATCCTCGGCTTGTGGAGTCTGTTCATCGTCGAATCGATGGTGACGCTCGTCGCCTGTCGAGGCCGCCAGACGCCCAGACCGTGGAAGGCGATGCGGGTTCTCGCCTGCTTCATCCCGCCCGTGCGGATGGCCCTGGCTCACCCCGAAATGCGGGGCAGGCTCTGGCTGCCGGGTCTGGGGTGGAGGCAGTCGACCCGCGATCTGCATCGCTCCATTGAGTCCAAGCTCTCAGTCCCAATGCTCGTCGCCGCGCTCATCATGCTTCCAGTTCTGGGAGTCGAGTTCCTGCTGGCAAGACAGATTCACGAACACGACTGGCTGCGACTGCTGTTGCACGTGGGGACTGGTCTCGTCTGGTTCGCCTTCGCCGCCGAGTACATTCTGATGCTCTCGCTGGCCGAGCGAAAATGGGAATACATCAAGGCGAACATCATCAATCTGCTGATCATCCTGCTGCCGTTCGCATCGTTTTTGCGATCGCTGCAGGCCCTCCGAGCGACGCGGCTGGCCCGGCTGACACGGTTGGGCCAGCTGTCAAAGATGATCCGCATGTACCGCATTCGAGGCGTCGCGATGCGGCTGTTGCGAGCGCTGATGTTTCTAGAAGTCCTGACTCGCCTGCTGGCCACTCCCGAGAAACGCCGCCAGACCCTGCGGGACCAGATCGCCCGCAAGGAGGCAGAACTGGACGACCTGCGAGGACAACTGGCCGAGATCGAGCGGACGATCACGACCGGCAATTGCAGCAACACCCCGCATGCTGACACTCAGGATTAGGAGTCGTTTCCCTCGGCCCCGTGGGGAGGCGATCGCCGAATGAGGGTGTGTTGTCCTTTGCCGTAGCAGAATTCGTGACGGCCTGTCGAAAAACGTGGCATGGGCGTCTCGCCCATGCGTTTTCCAAGGGATTCACGGGCGGGACGCCCGTGCCACGGGACATTTTCAACAGTCTGGTGAGACTTCCGCTGAGCGAGGCGGGACGGCAGAAGCCGTTACCGGCTTCTGCTACGGCACCTGGTTGACGCAACCGGTCTGCCGAGCGAAAGTGGGGGAGTCTCAAGACTCCCCCACTGCGTGGAACAGCCAGCCATGATGAATCGCCTGCTTGTCCTGTTAGCCCTCCTCGTTCCGTGTTCGCTGCCAGCTGCTGATCCGCCAGCTCCCGTCTTTCGTGCCGGGGCGGCGACGAGCAACATCACGCCAGAGATCGGCCTCGACATTATCGGTGGGTTCTCACCGATTCCCTCGACCCACATCCATGACGAGCTGCACGCGAGGTGCCTGGTCCTGGATGATGGGAAGACCAAGCTCGCGCTGGTCGTGTGCGACTTGCTCGGTCTGAGTCGCAGCTTGAGCGTCGAGGCTCGGAAGCAGATCCAGTCCGCGACTGGCATCCCCCCAGAGAATGTGCTGATCAGCGGCACGCACACGCACTCGGCGGCCAGTGCCCTCGGCGAGCGAGGGTACAGCTCGGACCAGGAACTCAACGACTACCAGCAGTTCGTCGCCAGGAGAATCAGCGATGGCGTTCGGCGGGCGGTGCATCAACTGCGACCCGCGCAGATCGGTTTCGGTTCGGTCGAGGTGCCCGAGCATGTCTTCAACCGTCGCTGGTTCATGAAGGAAGGGAGCCCGGCGCTGGTCTCCCCGTTCGGCAAGGTCGACAAGGTCAAGATGAACCCGCCCGGTGGCAGCCCCGACCTGATCGAGCCCGCCGGGCCGACCGATCCGACGGTGTCGTTTATCGCTGTGCGCGAGCCGGGCGGGCGGATGATCTCTATCTACTCGGCCTACTCTCTGCACTATGTCGGCGGAGTGGCGGGGGCGGACATCTCAGCGGACTACTTTGCGGTGTGTTGCGAGACGCTCAAGAAGCTGCAACCGCATGGTGATCAAGACCCGCCGTTTGTGGCGTTGCTGGCGAACGGGACGAGCGGCGATTGCAACAACATCAACTTCCGCACGCCCCGCGCAGGGAAGCCTCCGTATGAGCAGATGCGGTACGTCGCCGAAGATGTGGCAAACAAGGTGAACGACTCTCTGGCGAAGGTCGTCTGGCAGGAGAAGACCACGCTAGCAGCCCAGTACCGCGAGCTCGACGTGAAGTGGCGGACAGTAGAGCCAGCTCTGCTCGATTGGACTTTGGAAACACAAACAAAGCCCGAGAACATCGGCAAGCCGAATGACATCGCCGTCATCTACGCGGGGCGCATCCAGCGCCTGGCCAAGGCCAGCCTGGAGACAAAACTCCCGGTCCAGGTGCTGCGCATCGGA
>JANOKO010000896.1:2500-4249 GCA_031419335.1 Planctomycetota bacterium | reverse complement strand
CCCCCCCCCCCCCTCCCCCCCCCCCCCCCCCCCCCCCCCCCCCCCGACACTCTCAGCCCCCATCAACTCCCGACAGAGACCTGCAAAGGCCACATCACCCTCTCCCGAAATCACATAATCCGCCAGGCGAACGATCTCTTGATCGTCTGTCTCATAGCTCACCTCCGGTCCGCCCAGGATCACGATCACTTCGGGGGCCACTCGCTTCAGATCGGCCAAGAGCCGAGTCGTCTGCTCCACGTTCCAGAGATAAACTCCCAACCCGACGATGCGCGGCCGCTGTGCCAGGATCACGCCCAGAATGTCCAGCGACTGCTGGTTGATCGTGAACTCCAGCAGCACCGTTTCGTCCTGCAACTCCCCCATGTTGGCTAGCAAATACCGCAATCCGAACGCACAGTGCGGATACTTGGCGTTCAGTGTAGCCAGGACGATCGATGGCATTCGGGGTCGAATCGGTGATAGAGCGATTGAGCCGCCTGTTGAACTTGAAGCAGGATGGAATGTTGCATTCTGGCGAGCAAGCGATGGCGGGTACTGACTGAGATCGGTCCAAGAACCAGGGGGCTGACGCCGCCCCGCTCGCCGAAACGTCTCACGCAACGCCGAGTGGAGTATCGCACACACACTCCATGTCGCATGGTCAGGTTTTCGGCAAGGGAGTGGTATCACTCTACTTGGCCACCCCCATCGCGCGGGTCTCACGCATGACGACGACCTTGACTTCGCCGGGATACGTCAGTTGGTCTTCGATTGACTGGGCGATGTCGCGGGCCATTTTGGCGGCTTCGCGGTCGTTGATCGATTTGGGGTCGACGATTACGCGGACCTCGCGGCCCGCTTGCACGGCGTAGACCTGGTCGACGCCGGGGAATCCGTAGGCGATCGCTTCCAGGTCTTCCAGACGGCGAATGTACCGGTCGAGCGACTCGCGCCGCGCCCCCGGCCTGGCTGCGGAACACGCGTCGGCGGCAGCGGTGAGTACGGTGTAGATGTACTCGGGGCGGATGTCGTCGTGGTGGCCGAGAGCGGCGTGGACCACTTCCGGACCTTCGCCGTAACGCTTGAGGAGCTCAGCCCCGATGGCCGGGTGCCCCCCCTCCATCTCGTGGTCGGCTGCCTTGCCGATGTCGTGCAGGAACCCGCACCGCCGTGCCAGATTCCCATCCAGCCCGAGTTGCTCCGCCATCATCCCGGTCAGGTACGCGACCTCAATCGAGTGCCGCAGCACGTTCTGGCTATAGCTGACGCGATACGAGAGGCGGCCCATCAATTGGATGAGCTTGTCGTGCAGGTTCGGCACCCCAGCCTCTTCGGCACCCGACCGGCCCGAGCGGATGATGGTCTGGTCCATCTCGCGCTGGGTCTCGCGAACGACTTCTTCGATCTTTTGCGGATGAATGCGACCGTCCTGGATCAGCTTATTGAGCGATTGCCGAGCGACTTCGCGGCGGACGGCATCGAAAGCTGTAACCACGACCACGCCGGGGGTATCATCAACGATCACGTCGACTCCGGTCGCCTGCTCGAAGGCCCGGATGTTCCGCCCCTCGCGTCCGATGATGCGGCCCTTGACCTCATCACTGGGGATGTCGATCGTCGACACGGTCGTCTCAGCGGTGTGCGTTGAAGCGTACCGTTGGATCGCCATGCCAATGATCTCGCGAGCCATCCGCTCGGAATTCTCCTTGAGATCCTTCTCCTTCTTGAGGATCTGGCTACCTGCCTCCGCCCGCAGCTCGTGGCCCA
>JANOKO010000895.1:0-1961 GCA_031419335.1 Planctomycetota bacterium | reverse complement strand
TCGTTGTACTTCTGCTGGGTCAGGACTGCGACCAGTACATCGGCACAGCGGCGAATGTTGTCGGCCCGCTCCCAGTTGATGCGGGCATCACTGTCGACATCGGGAGTGTCCAGGATCAGCAGATTGAAAGGAGTCTCGTCGCATTCGCGGATAAAGAGCCAGTCGATGCCCGCTTCGATCAAAGGCTCTTCGGCTCCAGCCCATTCTCGAAGCACAAAGCCGGGGAAGATTTTCTGGAGGTCGTGCGTCTCGCGAAAGCTCTTCGGAACAAGACAAGTCGGATGCTTGGTTCCCGAAGCCAGTGGGCTTGTCGCACTCGCCCGGAACCCCGCCAGGTGGTTGAACACCACGCTTTTCCCGATGTTCGTTCCGCCCACGACCGCCACAACCAGATAGGACTGATCGGATAACTGAGGCACCAACTTGCGAGCTAGCAACTCGTACCACTCTCTCCCGACGAGTGGTGCCAACCGCGCATCCCCGCACCGCGCATCGAGCGCGGCAACTGCCCGAAACAGTTGCTGTACCGAACGGGCACAGGCCTCATAGTCAGCAAGCATGAGAGGTGAGGTCACTCCAGGCAGGGGAAAGTCGTCAGTGGGGCACTGAAGACTTCAGCGTGTGAGAGTATAACACCGGTCATGGAATGATGTGGGTGCTTGATCCGATGTTCCGGTTGTGTGACCCGGTGAGATGGTGGTTCCTATTGATCCCGCGCAGTACACGTGATCACGACGGCCCAGATCGCTGGGGATGCTCTACAATCACTGTGGTGCGAATCCCTCCGCGTGGAGTGAATTCGGCGGTGATCTTCATCCACCGTGGCTGAGTCACAGCGACGAGATCGTCCAGGATCGAATTCGTAACGTTCTCGTAGAACGCTCCGTGATTGCGGTACTGCTGCAGATAGAGCTTGAGAGATTTCAGCTCATAACACCGGCGATCCGGGATGTACGAGATCGTCAACGTCCCGAAGTCAGGCTGGCCAGTCTTGGGGCACATGGAGGTGAATTCAGGGCAGACCGTATCAATGAGATAGTCTCGCTGCGGAAACGGATTGTCGAAAGTCTCCAGCAGGTCGCGTGTCGGTGGGGGCATGATGGTCCTGGGGCTTGGTTCGCGGTCTCGACTTTCGGCAGAAAGTGGACGATCGTGGCTCAAACAGCTCCCCACGTTCTGGTGAACGTGGCAGCCGAGGCTCAGCGGGGACGGTTGCCTCCCTGGCCTCCGGTCTGTTGCTTGGCGGCGTCGGCGGCGGCAAGCATCCTCTCCCAGAATGTCTTGGGGCGATTGGGATCAATCAACTCGGGAGTCATCGACTCGGGTTGGAGTACGATCGGGGGCATGAACTTCTTGAGCAAGTGACGCTCGAGCATCCCCAGCAAACTCGACGCGATGAAGTACAGACACAGCCCGCCAGGAACCGTGTAGAACATAAATCCCATGAACACGGTCATATAGCTCATCATCTTGTTCCGCATTTGCTCCTCGGCGTTTTGAGCGGGCGGCATCATCTGCTTTTGCTGGAACAGAAACAGCCCCACGTTGATGAGCGGTAAAAGATTAAAGGTTGAGCCGATCCAGGGAATCTCGACACCGAATCCGAACAATGCGTCCGGAGCTGCGAGATTGTTAATCCACAGGAATCGTGCCATCCGGAGATCGGTCGCCGTGTACAGCGCGTTGTACAAGCTGATGAATATCGGCAGTTGCAGGAACAGCGGCAGGCACCCACCGAACATGTTGTGGTTGTAACGCCGCATCAGCTCGCGCTGGGCTCCGACGAACTTCTCCGGCTCGTTGGCGTACTTGGCCTTGAGCTTGGTCAGCTCCGGCGTGATGAGCTTCATCTTCTCGCCGTCGTACACTTGCTTTTTGGTGATGGGCAGCAAGCACATACGAACTGTGAACGTCAGCAAAATGATCGCTAGACCATACGGGAGGTGGCACGTGTAACGGAA
>JANOKO010000894.1:0-3039 GCA_031419335.1 Planctomycetota bacterium | reverse complement strand
ATCGACATCGGCATCGGTCATCAAAATGATCTTGCCGTATCGACGTTTCATAATGTCGATCTCTTCGGCCATCGGCGCAATGCCGATGGCTTTGAAGAGTGAGGCGACTTCTGTGTTCGCCAGCACCTTGACCAGCTGGGCCTTTTCGACGTTGATGATCTTGCCGCGCAGAGGCAGGATCGCCTGGTTGCCGGAATCGCGGCCCGTGTCGGCGGAGCCACCGGCGGAGTCACCTTCCACGAGGTACAGCTCGGAGATCCGCAGGTCATGGTTGCGGCAGTCGCGGAGCTTTTCCGGCAGCCCCCCGCCGGAGACCTTGCTCTTGTCGCGGGCCAGATCGCGGGCCCGCTTGGCCGCCTCGCGAGCCTCGGCGGCCCGTTGGCCCTTCTGAGCGATCATCTTGGCGGTGGAGGGGTTCTCTTCAAAGAACTTGGCGAGGCCGTCGCCGATGACGGAGTTCACCGCCCCTTCGACTTCCGGAGTGGTGAGCTTGATCTTGGTCTGCGATTCGAACTGCGGGTTCGGGATGCGGACGGTGATGACGGCGGCCAGACCTTCGCGGAAGTCTTCACCCGCCGGGGTGGCGTCCTTATAGATGCCCGCCTGCTTGCCGTAGTTGTTCATCGTCCGCGTGAGGGCGGTGCGGAACCCGGACATGTGCGTGCCGCCCTCGGGGTTGTAGATGCCGTTGGCGTACGAACGGATGTTCTCCGAGTACCCGTCGTTCCATTGCAACGCCACATCCACCACGGTCGTGTCGAGTTGGCCCGTGATGCGGATCACATCGGGAAAGAGCGGCGTCTCGGTGCGGTTGAGCCAGCGGACGAACTCGCGCAGGCCGTCCTCGTAGTAGAACGAATCGTTCTGCCCGGTGCGGTCGTCCTTCAGGTACACCCGAATGCCGGGGTTCAGGAACGCACAGTCCTGCAGCTTCTTATGCACCGTATCGTAGATGAAGGTCGTGGTCGAGAAGATCGCCGAGTCGGGCTTGAAGGTGATCTTCGTCCCGGTCTGCTCGGTCGCCCCCAGCTTCGACAACGGGGTAATCATGCGCCCCTGTGAGAAGCCCATCGTCCAGACGTGCCCCTCGCGGCGGACCTCAGCTTCGAGCCATTCGCTACACGCATTCGTCGCCGTGATGCCCACACCGTGCAGTCCGCCAGTGCCGGTGGTGTAGGCTTTGCGGTCGAACTTCCCACCCGCGTGGATCTCGGTGAAGACGACTTCGAGAGCGGTCTGGTCCTTGCCCGCCATCTTGCCGACAGGGATGCCACGTCCGTCATCCACCACGGTCGCGGAGCCATCGGCGTTGATCGTGACCGAGAGAGTTTTGGCGTAACCGTTCACGAATTCGTCGAGGACGTTGTCGGTCACTTCGAACAGGATATGGTGCAGGCCGACGTTGTCGGTCGAACCGATGTACATCTGCGGGCGATGCCGAATTCCATCGATCCCTTCGAGGTGCTGAATCTGGTCAGCTCCATAATCTGCCTGATCTGCGGGGATGTTGTCTGTGTTGATCGTGTCACTCACCGAGTCGCTCCGGCTGCTCGAGTTGAAGAGGCGTTCGTCGATCCTGGAAGCGACATCCAGACTCGATGGAACTCTCCGCAAAACTCCACAAGCAGTCATTAAAGATGGCGGAATCCGTTCTGCCGCACAGGCGATCAGGAACCGGCTGTTGGGGAACCGCAGTCTAGCAGAAAACAGAATTGATGTCCCGCATCGAATGAGGTCAGAAGTCCAGAATCTGGAAGAACTTAAAGCTGGAGACAAGTTGCATGAAAACAATCGGCCCGGAACGGAGTTTCTCTACGAGGGAGGCCTCCTTTCAGGGGGAAAGTTTGATCCCGACGGGGCCGGGGAGAGACTCCGATTGAAGCGGGTTGATCACGTTGTACGTGAGAAAAGTCGTGGCCGGAGACGGAGAACCAGAGGTGCTGTCCTTTTTGCTGAGGCAACTGGACTCCACCCCGTGTGGGGACTCTTGGACGACTGTCTGGCCTTGGCATGCAAACAGAACTGGATGCAACCCTGGTCTTATCCCCTTCGAGAGTCGCAGGCTCGGATCACGTCACCCAGGAAGCTACCATGAGTCCACTTGGCCAGCCCCGACTGGATCGCCTTGGTTCCCACGGCACATCACTGGAGTTCATTCATGATCACTCGCGTTGCCATCACGTCCACCTGTCTCGTCCTTCTCGGAGTCGCCTTCATGCAGGCCCAAGCCGAACCCGTCAAAACCGACACGGCCCCAAAACTCCTGCGGCATGTCGTGATGTTCAAGTTCAAGACCGACGCCACCCCGGCTCAGATCGACGAGGTCGTCAAAGCCTTCGGCGAACTCCCCCAGCAGATCGACACCATCCACAGCTACGAGTGGGGCACGAACAACAGCCCGGAGATGCTCGACAAGGGTTTCACGCACCTGTTCTTTGTGACGTTCCAGGACGAAGCGGGCCGGGCGACGTACCTACCTCACCCGGCTCACAAGGCGTTCGTCGAGAAGCTGAAGCCGATCCTGGAAGAGCCGATGGTGATTGATTACTGGGCGAAGTGAGGTTAAACCGGCATCGGATCGTCATATATGCCCCTCTGACCGTCTTTTCCCCGGTTTCTGGCTGCATTTCGTCACTCGGAAAAACTACGATCCTTTGTCCAGAACGCGTGTCTCCTCGCACTAGCTCTCGAACCGGCAGTTAGACCTGCGGTTGGAAGACCTCCGGGGGTTGACGCCGCCCGGCTCGCCTGATGGGGAAGTTGCGTTTCGCTGACTGAGATCGAGAGTCCTTGCCCTTGCCGAATCCGACCGTTGATCTCCTGAAAGACTTCCTCGTCCGACGCATCCTGATTCTGGATGGGTCGAGGGGGGCTTGTCGCAGCAACTCAGTGGGAGTGTTCGCATGCTGACTCGACTGGTCGTTCGAAATTTCAAGCAATTGATGGAAATCGATATCCCGCTCTCCCAGCCCGTTGTCTTCATCGGTCCCAACAACTCCGGAAAGACGACGACCTTGCAGGCGCTCGCGCTGTGGGATC
>JANOKO010000893.1:0-6051 GCA_031419335.1 Planctomycetota bacterium | reverse complement strand
GTAGCTGTCCCGCATCGCGTTCCCGTTTCGTCATCCACTTACAAAACGCCCGCCCGTCATTCCAGCTCACACAGACGACCGGAAAGCGATCATTCATGGGGAACTCAAAATTCGGATCGCGCCAACTTTTGCCTGCCATCGGTTTCCAGGGGTGCTTCACGCTCGTCGTCAACTGGTAGCCTTTCCACTCCGGATCAAAACACTGAGTGTGGCCACCCGGCTGTTCTGCGTCGCTGATGTACCCAGTCTCCTCGACAAAGCGGCGAAATTGTCCCACGCTGACTTCCGTGCGACCCATCCAGAAACCGTCCTGCATACGCATCAAACGAGGTTGTTTGCCCTCATAGGACTCGCGCTCCGTCCCCGGTGTTGCGCCCCCTTCGATGCCCGTCGCCCAGGCTTTCTCCTCCGGCGTGCTACCCATCATGAACTCGCCCGGCGGGATGTACACCACCTCCAATGTCACCTCTCCCCCTAACTTGACTTGCTGCGAGGCCCCCTGCAGCGGTTGTTCGGCTCGTGCCATGTCCGCAGTCACAGTGGCGCTGCACATGACAGCCAGTAGGGTGAGTGACCACACAAGTTGTGATTGATTCATCAGGTATGCACCTTGATTGGGGTTATCATCGGGGGTCATTCGCCGGGTGCGACGCAGCACGTCCAACGAACTTGATGGCCGCCAGACAGGTTGAAGTGGACAGCTTTCAGGCGGCTCAAAGCGGGTTCAAGAGATGTTGGCTTGTTCCCCACGGAACGGGTCTCGAACGGCCACATCAAGACCACGGACATGTTGGTGATCCGGATGCGGAGATTCAAGCGGAACTGCCTCAATTCCTTTCCGAGTCGCTCTGCAGCGGGTTGGTGGTGGGATCGGGGGAGCCAGAAGTGGGTCAGGGTTGGCTGGTGGAGAGGTGGTCGGCGGTGAGTTGCAGGAGGTCTTGGGCACCGGTATCGGACCAGTATTTTGGAAACTCCGCGCGGAAGCCGACCGTGTTGCTGACAAGGTGGCCCATAGTCACCGGATTCTCCGAATCCGGTGTACCACCGAGACCCGCGTCGCGCGGCGGGCCTCTCTGCCCAGCCGGTTTCATTGGTCCGGAAGTCGATTTGCTGGGCGGGCGTCGATTCACCTGACTCGGAGAGTCCGGCGACTTTGTCAGCTTCGGCGCGCGGGACCGGTGTCAAGAACCGATCTCGATTCACTCGGCCCCAGTCTTGTGGCCCTTCTCGCTCCGGTAGTAATCCCCCGTCAGATACCTCACCAGCAGGTCGAGTTCCTTTTCTGTCAGTTGGTCCTTGAATGCCGGCATGGCGTTGTTGCCGGAGGCGCCACCGGCATAATGGGCCTGTGGATCAGAGATGAACTGCTTGAGCCAGTCTTTTCCGGCATAGCCTGTCAGGATCGGGAAATTGGCCGACGCTTCGGGAGCGTCCAGTGATTGCATCGCATGACATGAGAGACAGGCGGAATCGAATTCGCCTTGCGTCAGCTTGCCATTGGCGAAGATCTCGCGTCCCCTTTGGACCTTGGCATCGTCATCCGGCAGAGCGTCAGCGCGGTCTCCCTGAGCATACAGAAACTCGACTAACCCTTCGAAGTCGGCGGCGTTGGCAGGCTCCTTCAGCAGTGGGCCGTTGGTGGCGGACCAGTCTTTCATCGAGCCACTCATGATCGCAGCCGCAGCTGCGGCTCGCTCGGGCGACTTGCCATGGGCCTCGCTGATGTTCTTGAGAGAGGCGAAGTGACCTTCGAAGTCGGTGAGGACCGACTTGATCCAGTCGCGGCTGCCGAAATTGACGGTTTCGCGATGCAGGAGATCGGCGAGTTGCGGGCCTTGCGGCGGCTTCTGTCCGGGAGAAGGTTTCCCCTTCTCCTTGGCGGGGAGCGGGAAGTCGATCCCCGGTGACTGGTGGCATTCGAGGCAGTAGGTCCGGAACAAGTTCGACCCCTGCGTCAGCGGGTCGTTCCGCAGCAGCGAGATCGCTCCATCGGCGGGAATGCCGGTGGTCGACTGAGCCAACTCGACCGTGCGGGCCCCGTCGATGTGAGCCTGTTGGACGGCCAGGCGGAAGTCGCGGCTGTCGGCGTCGTCCTGATACCAGTCCTCGTAGAGGGCATACCCAGTCAGGCTCCCTGCTCCCAGCATGACGATGCCCAGGAACCACAGGTTGAACAGATGACCGGACCGTTTGCGACCGATGATCGGCATGGCTGCCAGAATTGTCATCAACACGCCCGGAATCACGATCGCTCCGAACGCCTCACCCAGGTGTGTGATCTCACCCAACTTCGAGACCCACTCGAACTTCAGAAACCGAAACAGGAACAGGTAGTACCACTCGGGTCGTGCCGCGTTGTACGCCTCAGCCGGGTTGGCTGGGGCACTGAGTTCGGCCCCGTGATGCCACAGCGTCAGCGTCATCACCCCCGCCAGGACTGCCAAGCAGGCGATGCCGTCCATCAAGACTTGGTCCGGCCAGAACTCTGCATCCGGCTTCCGATGCGGATCGGGCACCGTGATCCCGTGCCGCCGGAAGACATAGATGTGCAGCCCCAGCAACACGACCAGCAAGGCGGGCAATACCCCCGCGTGCATGGCGAAGAACCGTGTCAGCGTGTGGTGGCCGTATTCGCTGCCCCCCTGGGCCAGCTTCTGAATGTCGGGACCGATGACCGGTGTGGAGCCCATGATCTCAGTGGCGACCTGCGTGGCGTAGTACCCCTTCTGATCCCACGGCAGCAGATACCCGGTCAGGCCCAGCCCCATCACAATCTGCATCAGCACCAGTCCCAGCCAGAAGTTGACCTCGCGCGGGGCCTTGTAGGCTCCATCTATGACGACCTGCACCAGATGGATCATCATCAGAATCACCATCGCCTGCGCGGCGAAGTGATGGATGCCGCGCACGAACCAGCCGAGCGTCATCTCGTTCTGAATGTAGTACACACTCTCCCAAGCCGTCTTCGTGCTGGCGCTATAGCCCATCCAGAGCATCAGGCCGGTGATGACCTGCATCACAAACGTGAAGCTCAGGGTGCTGCCCCACACATACCGCCACCGCGCTCCGCCGGGGATGTGTTCGAAGAGTGCCTCATAGACGAGCGCACGATATCCGGTCCGGTCATCAAACCAGTTCAAGAAGCTGGAGATCATGAGGTGCGCTCATTACGGCAGGCGGCGACACCGGAACCGGAACAGGGAGCCAACTCCCCTCTCCAGCAACGAAGTCCCGAGAAGCGGAACCAGGCGGGACGATTCAGACAACTGAACCGCTACCGCCATTTTGGCGCATGTGAGGGTTCCCGCACAAGTACAGACCTGTGGGTTCGCGGCATCATTGGGTGGGATGCGACAAACGGAACACTCAACTCAGCGGCGACCAGATGGCACAAGCATCGCAAGTGGATGCCTCTGAATGCATGTGTGAAGTGGACCCGCAAGCCAGTTATGGGAAGTATAGGGACGAGTTCCTGACGGCAAGTTCACTCAATCTTTCGAGGCGGGAGCGGCTGCATGAGATGTTTCATGATCTGCTTCACGATCCCCCAGTGGCAGTACTTCGCACTGCACTGGAGCACTTGATTGATCAGCCCAGGAACGACCAAAGTCCTCCCAGCCCGCAAGGCTTTGTACCCGGCCAAGGCGACCGGCTGGACTTCCATGGAATTAAACCGAAACACGGGCGTCCCTTCCATCTTCGCCACATCGTTGAAGTGCGTTTTCGTGGGTCCGGGGCACAGGCATGTGACCGTGACTCCGGTCCCTGCCAGTTCCGTCGAGAGCCCCTCGCTGAAGTACCGCACGTACGCCTTCGAAGCATAATACACAACGGCATTCGGTCCCGGCTGGAACGACGCGGTGGAAGCTACGTTCAGGATGCGGCCACGCCGCCGAGTGACCATCCCCGGTAGAAACAGCCGCGTCAATTCCGAGAGCGCCAGGACGTTCACTTGAATCATGCTCGACAGGTGAACCAAAGGCATTTCCTCGCAGTAACCCAAGCCGCCGAACCCGGCATTGTTGACGAGGCAGTCAACAGTCCAGCCCGCAGCGGTCACCGCGTTGAACAAAGTTTGTGCGGCCTGGGGTTGTGACAGATCGCTGGACACCACCAGCGTCTGAATCCCGTAGGTCTGTGACAGGCGATTGGCCAATGTCTGGAGCTTGTCCTGACTCCGCGCGACGAGGACCAGCGAACATGAATCGCGAGCAAACAGCTCGGCCAATGCCTCTCCAATCCCAGAGGAAGCACCAGTAATGAGGGCGGTTTCAGTCGGCATGTGTGGGCTCGGTACGCTGGGGACAGCGCCACATGCTACCGAATGATGTGGTTTGATAGAATCCTCATTACGGAATGCGAATTCCCAACGACTCCACGGTCCCTGTTCAGCGATTAGCCATCAAGGTTCGTGTGCTTGCTCATCTCGATGATGACCTGACGAGCAATGATCGACCAGACATTTCTGCGGGAGCTGGGATACTGAGCAGGTCGAGGATCGTCGGAGCGATGTCGGCCAGAATGCCGGGCCTGACCGTAACATGCGCTGCGTCATCCGCGACATAGATTAACTCGACGGGATAGGTGGTGTGTGCGGTGAAGGGTTGTCCATTCTCGTCGAGCATTTTTTCCGCGTTCCCGTGATCCGCCGTGACGAGTGCTGCTCCGCCGACCGCAAGGATCGCAGCCACGACTTCTCCGACGCACGTGTCAATCGTTTCGACAGCCTTGATGGCCGCCGGAATGCTGCCTGTATGCCCCACCATGTCGACATTGGCGTAATTGAGGATGATCACGTCATATTCACGGCGGCGGATTCGATCTACCACCGCCTCTGTGACCGCCAAAGCATTCATTTCCGGTTGAAGGTCATAGGTCGCCACTTTAGGTGATGGAATCAACAAGCGATCTTCCCCCGCAACTGGTGTTTCTACTCCCCCATTAAAGAAGAATGTGACGTGAGGATACTTTTCCGTTTCTGCAATTCGAAGTTGTCGCAGCCCCGCCTGGCTCAACACTTGGCCGAGGATGTGGTGCAACCGATCAGGGGGAAACGCAATCGGTAATTGGAAGGTCTCGTCGTACTCTGTCATGCACACATAATGGAGATCCCTCAGTGCCGCACGGGGAAACCCCTGAAACTGAGAATCGGTGAAAGCCCGAGTGATCTGGCGAGCCCGATCCGATCGGAAATTGAAGAAAATGACCGCATCGCCGCTGGCGACTCGGCTGCGAGACACCTGACCCGACTTCGCAATCACGGATGCGGGCACGAACTCGTCAGTGATCCCGGCAGCATACCAATGCTGCATGGCTTCGAGGGGATCGCCGAAAACAGTGCCAGAGCCATTCACCAGGCAGTCATACGCAGCCTGAATCCGCTCCCAGCGATTGTCACGGTCCATGGCAAAATAACGGCCCACGATGCTCGCAATCTCGCCGACACCGGTCCTCGAAATATGGTCGCTCAGTTGTGACAGGCAGGCAGCACCCGAGTGGGGAGCCGTATCGCGACCATCGGTGAAGCAATGCACGAAGACCTCAGTAACCTGCTCGCTGGCAGCCAGATCCAGTAGGGCCGTCAGATGGTCGAGGTGGCTGTGAACACCTCCGTCAGAACAAAGCCCCACCAGATGCAGACGTGAACTGTGGTTCTTGACATGCGAGATGGCATCCCGAAACGCTGGCGTGCTACAGAAATTGCCATCGGCGATCGATTTGTGAATCCGAGTGAGGTCTTGGTACACAATTCGGCCTGCGCCGAGGTTGAGATGACCCACTTCCGAGTTGCCCATCTGCCCAGCCGGAAGTCCGACATTTTCGCCTGATGTTTCCACCAGTGCGAGAGGGTATTTCGAGCGAAGCACGTCGTGAACTGGTGTCGAAGCCAGGCGGACGGCGTTGCCTTCCGCAATGTCCAGTTCGGAGGGCAGTGGACTGGCCCCCCAACCATCACGGATGATGAGGATGACGGGCTTCGGGCATTTCGAGGATTCTTGCGAGTTCATTCTCTCGACCTTGGGGGCAGCAGCAGGCTTCATGGCGATCAGT
>JANOKO010000892.1:0-4167 GCA_031419335.1 Planctomycetota bacterium | reverse complement strand
GATGGCAAGCTCCAGATCCTGTTGCTCGGTGACAGTACGACAGAAGAAAGTGTTCCCCGCCGACACAATCCAGCTGGCCCGCATTTCGAAGATGTCATCCGCCAGTTGTTGGAGGCAGAAAAAGATCTGCCGCCCGCCCACGTGATCAACCAGGGACTTTCCGGCGAGTACCTCCACGGCTTGCTGTCCAGCCGATACGACAAAGTCGTTCCTGGGCTGCCGGGAGTGGACTATGTCTTCATACGCTACGGACTGAACGACCTCGGCAAGCGAGAAGACTTCACCCTCAATTTCCCAAAGGATTATCGCGAGTTGATCGCGAGGCTGCGTCGTGACTGTCCCCAAGCCACACTCATTCCGATGACCGTGATCCCTTACCTGGGGCCTGAACGCGACTCGCAGATAAATGGTCTGGTCAAACAAGTCGCCCAGGAGGAACAGTTGACGCTCTTTGATATCTACCCACGCTACGCCGCTGAACTAGAGCACGGCCCGAATATGCTCAACTACCGCCGCCTTCCACTGGAGAAGATCCCCGAGAAGGATCGCGCATGGGTCCAGCCGTTTGTCCACGGAACGACGGTGGAAGTGATGGACAACACCTTGGATGCTCACTTCCGCGATTTGCCGGGCTGGTTTGGAGACCGCCATCCGAACTCTGCGGGTTATCATGTCATCGCTGATGAGACTGCCAAGTTCCTCGCGAAACTGGTGCGTGAACGAAAACCGTAACACACAGGGTCTGGAAATGCTGCGATACCAGTGGCTGGAAGGCATGCCTGGTCCAGGCACAGCGTGAATTAAAACGGCCCGTGGAATCGACCCGCCAGACATCCGAAGTCTTCGGAGACTTCGGATGTCTCTGAGTACGCGAAGACTGGCCGACCGCTTTACCTCGACAGAGTCGCATCCAGAATCCTCCGTAAGCTCATCCGCAGCAGGGTCAACTGACCGCCGTGGACTGCTCCGTCGGCATCCGTGTATCCCGACTCGAACAGACACAGAACAGATCCATCCGTGTGGTAGGCGAGATCGCTATAACCGGATACGCCCGGTTCGAGGATCTGGTGCGCGGACCAGTTCACCCCGTCATCGCGGCTGACTTGGAGTGAAAGGTTTCGCCTCGGCAGTGACTTGCCACCCCCTTTCACTTGGTCGTGAGGGTCACTCGCTGGTGGGGCAGCAGCGGACGAATTGGGGCCCACGTGAATCAGATGCACGCGATTCTCCCAACGGACTCCCAAGAGGCTGGCCATGCAGATCGGCTCGAACAGGTGTTGATGAAACTTCGGAGTGGACCAGCGATCGAATCCATTCACACTCTGCGTCACCAACCGCCGATGCCGTACCGACTCGTTGCGGATGCTCAGCCACAGACTCCCATCACTGAGTTCTGCAGCGACGGTTTCGCTGGGATTGGGGGTCTCCTCGGTGGTGCCCACAATCAACGGACCACGCATCCAGTTTTGTCCATGATCATCGCTCACCAGGACTGACACCGCAGACGGACGATGGGCATGACCGCCGGTTCCCGTCGAAAGCCAGACCGGCACGACAAGCCGCCCCGAAATCATTGCGGCCCCATGTCCCGGTCCGGTGGCCAGCACCTTCCAATCGTACTCTGCACGGAATGGCTCGAACGCCTGCGTCAGTTCCTCTGGCTGGCTCCACGTCACCCCGTCATCGCAACTGTGAGTGATGAAGCACCGCATGTATTCCAAGCAGTACAACAAGTGCAACCGTCCGTCTGGCTCAGAGATCATGACAGGATTGTTGTATGTGACCTCTCCCTCCACGGCGAGTTTTTTGTCGAGTGCGACTGGGTTCTTGGTCTTGGGTCCGGGGACATCCGCGACCTTAATGGGTAGTGAAAACGTCTTCCCGCCATCCACGCTGCGTCGCATAAGGATGTCGATCGGCCCCCAGTCTCCCTTGGCTCGTAACCGGGCTTCGCAGTACACAATCACCGTCCCCCGAGCAGTCACGACCAATCCCGGAATCCGATACAGCTCGTAGGCACCATCGCCTCCTCGAAACAGGTCGAGCCGAGATTCCACCAGGGGAGTGTCTTCTGCCCGCAGTGCAGACACAGACCACATCCCACACACAACCCAGAGGCAGGCGACGCAGAACAACCGAATCATTGAATACTCCAACCCCCGAGTCGAATCGAACGATCCTCCCCGGATTTCTTCCCGGCAGTCTGAGCAGACGGACCAGGACTACGAGATGTGAGTTGCCTGGAACCAGGCAGTCCAACCAGAGCTGGCGACGGGATTCTAGTAGATCACCCAAAGCCGGGCGACGGACTGAAACTGGAGATTCACGATGAACTCAATCCAGAATCGCCATGACCAGCCCACTGCGAATCTTGGGGTCGAACCAAGTCGACTTGGGTGGCATGAACTTGTTCTGTTCACACACCGCACAGAACTGGTCCATCGTCACCGGGGCCAGCGAGATCGCCAGGTCGTACTCCCCGGCGTCGACGCGGCTCTTCAGGTAGGCTGCGTCTTTGTTCCCGCCGACGTAGTTGATCCGCTCGTCGCGACCGTCCGGCATGCCGAGAATCTGGTCGATGATCAGCCGCTGCACGATGTCGGAATCGATCGATTCGGCGGCATCGTTCGCGTTGAACACGCCCGGCTGGGGGGTCGCCACGCTCCACTGACCGCCGGAGTAGATCCCCAGCGTGTTGACCGCTGCGGGGCGGTAGGGAGCCACTGGACCCAGTGGCTGCACGTCAAACTTCTGGCTCAGCTTGGCCAAGAACTCATCCCGGCTCAGCCCGTTCAAGGGGAGCAACCGGTTGTAAGGCTCCAGTCCCAACCGGCATGTTGGAAAGAACACGGTCAGGAATTCTTCGTACCCGAGTGAGGCGGCTGCGGCGCTGCGGTGGTTGCCATCGGCGACATACGCTGCCGGTTCAGCGGCCATAAGAGCGGTGAACTTCGCGATCTCTTCCGGGTTCTTGATGAGCCAAACGCGGTGGATGTTGTGGGCCTCATCGGTGGCTTCGTAGTCGCAGGGGCGAGCGGCAGCTGCGGCTTCGAGGGCCTTGAGGAGTTGGCCAGATTCATCGCGGACGGCAAGGTTGACGGTGCCGATGTACGCCTTAATGCGGCGGATCAGGCGGGCCCGGCCTTCGGCCTTTTCCTGGCGAATCCCCTCGTTGCGAATGATGCAGCCATTCGGAGTACTCGGCGTGCGAATCTCGGCTGTCCGGCCATACCCGCCCAAGCCCATCTGTGGAGCGTGCGGTCGCTTGGGCGAAACGATCTGGTAGACCCACAGAATGCCGGGTGCCTCTTTCATCAGCCCGCTCGACCGGAGCCAAGTCCATTGCTCGGCGGCATGGTCGAGGGCCTGCGGGGCGTCCTCGGCGTAGATATCGTCCTTCTTCGCGACATGGCAATGCGGCATCTTCACTCGCAGCACGTTCTCGGGCCGCTCTTGCAACATTTCCCAAATTTCGGCGTCGCTCTGGAATTCATCGTAGTTCGGAGCCGAGGTCCGTTGAGCAGCATCCGAGCTGACGGGAACAAGGGCACGACTGACAGGGCGGATAGTGACCATGGGAGAGCTTGGGAAGGATGAAGGATGAAGGATGAAGGATGAAGGATGACTGCTACTCCGCCCGTCGATCAAACCGCAGCGGTGCGTCCGCGCGAGGATTGCTGACTCGTAACGAGACCTTGCCGTCGAGTAGATCGGTCAGCAGGTCGCCGCACACATCGGCTCGCCAGCCTGCCAGCAACCGGGGCTGGGGGCCGCGACGACAATCGAGGACGTGCCAGCGGATCAGTTCGTCGATGTCGGACATCGTCCCGACCAGCGACATGGAGAGATTCATGTCCATGCACCGATTGGCCAGCGCCAGACTGAGCAGCTTGGACAGTACGTCGTCGATCGAGCCATTCGACCGACTCGATGTGGACTGCGGCAACTGGTCGGCGGGGAGCGACTGGGCCTCGCGGATGACCTCAATAATCTCCTCTGCCACCGACTGGTAATCCCGCCGCTGCATGCCCCGTGTCAGGTTCATCTCATGGACCGACTTCGGCTGGCGTTTCACCAATTCCAGCAGCATGTCATCCCGGAACATCACACGGGCGGGGCGGTCGTGCCTCTCTGCTGTACGATCGCGCCACTCGTGGAGGGCGCGGG
>JANOKO010000891.1:0-3250 GCA_031419335.1 Planctomycetota bacterium | reverse complement strand
GCTACTGGAAGGCGATCTTCACCATCTGGTTGCTACTGGTCCTGATCATTACGATTGGCACCACAGCCAGTTGTATTCTGAAAGGCCCCGTGTCCACACTCGCCACATTTGGGTTGTTGATTTTGGGCAGCTTCCTCAAGGATAACTTGTCTGAACGCCTCGGGAAGTACTTCTCAAGGGAAGGCGAAGTCCTCGGTGGCGGGTCAATTGAGGCCGCGTATCGGATTCTGACCCAGATGAACGAATCGTCTCCACTGGATGATTCACTGGGCAAGAAGGTCATCGAAACCCTCGATGCAGGCGTCTATGCCATGCTCTACTTGGCCCAGTACATCATTCCCGATGTGAGTGTGTTCGATGCTGCGGTCTTTACCGCGAATGGCTTCGATGTTCCATTCTCTGCCTGTATTCTGCCCAGTTTGATGATCACTCTGGGGTTCTTCATCCCGTCCTACGTCATTGGCTACTTCGGCCTGCAAGTGCGTGAATTGGAGGCAAAATGAACAATCTCACATCCGGCCAGCGGAAGCTGGTCTATGGATTCGGCATCATCGTGTTGATGGGCTGCATGATCATGCTGGGGCAACCCTCGGATGGGGCACCCGGCAGCGGAGGTCATGTGTCCGACCTTCGAGAGAAATACGACCTGGGCGAAGCGACACTGGGCAACGTCGACCCGGCCAGTTCAACCATGAACCTGGTACTGCTCGGGTTTCGAGGGATCGCTGCCAGTATTCTGTGGAGTGATGCTGAGCATTACCGGATGACCAAGAATTGGTCCCAACTCCAGCAATCAGCGGACTCGATCACACTCCTGCAACCGCACTTCAAAAAGGTGTGGGAGTACCAAGCCTGGAACCTGGGATTCAACGTCTCCGCGGAATGCGATGCCGTGGAAGACCGCTTCTACTGGGTCAAGCAAGGGGCCAAGTATCTGAAACGCGGAACGGACCGGAATACGAAATTCCCCGAACTGTATTTCGAGTGCGGGCGGTTTTTCGGCCAGAAGATTGGCCGAGCGGATGAGAAAGAGCAGTTCCGCAAGTTTTTCGTCAATGACCCGGACAAGTCCCGTTGGAAAGAGAAGGGGGATGGCGACATCAACCCGGACAACAAGGACAATTACCTCGTGGCCCGTGATTGGTACATCAAGGCCAACGAGTCGCTGGAATCCGGAGAACTCGAACAGCACAAAATGGACACACCGCTGTTTTTGGCCTACCCCTACCATTCACTGATGGACTACGCGGCAGCTCGAGAGGACGATGGCAACTTTGATTCTCTCGCCAAGACCGCCTGGGCGGATGCCTACCTTCAGTGGACCAATGAATTCGGACGTAAAGTGTTCGCAGCTGCAGGCAACGGAACCCGGATCAGCCTCGAGGGAACCGAGGAGGATCTCAAGAAACTCGGCCTGGAAGATGGACAAGATTCCAAAACCAAACTCCAGTGGCAGGACCGTTACCGCAGCACCACGAACTACAACTACTGGAAGGACCGTTGCAAAGCAGAGCAGCAGCAAGACATGCTTGACGCTCGCCGAGACTTCTATGACGGGAAGAAGGCGTTCAAGGAAGAAGGCGACCTGGAGAAATCCGGGATGCTGCTCGAACGCGGCTCCAAAAGTTTGGTGGTGGTCATGAATCAATTCGGCAAAAACGGAGAAGGCAAGAGCGTACTGTTGCATACTGACGAGCAACTGGCCGAGGACGCCATCAAGACTCTGTTGATTCTGGAGCGAGTCCGCGACGGACTCCCCGAAGGAGAATACCCCCTGAAGGAACTCTGGGAAGACCCGTACTTCGCCACCAAGAAGGAAGAACTTCGCGAGAAGTTCAACCGCTGGGCCGGAGAAAACTGATCGAACTTCGGACCACAATACCTCAATTGCCAACAACCCCTTCCGTGCGCATGCTGAGAGTTTCAGCGGCTCCGGAAGGTTTTTTTGTCTCTATCGAAAGCGTTCGATCCACCAGCAGCGAGAGGGGGTACTCTGGGGGGAGTTTGCCATCCCTTGAACCAATTCACTTTCGCGAAAATGTTGACCCATCCCCCCCACAACGACAAAGACTCGCAGTCCTCGCTGGCTTCCCGTCAGGATCATCGACCCACTGTTTTACGTTCCCGCTGACTGAAGCGAAGGCGATCTGCATCCTGGGACTCCAGCGATCGATACCTGAACATGGCGATTCACAGAACACACGGGATCGATGTGCCATGTTGACGAATGAACTCCAGCAGTTGCGTCAGGAAAACACGCAATTGCGGCAAACCTTGGTCGAGATGCGATCGCAGCTCTTGCAAGCCCAGAAATTGACCTCAGTCGGGGTCTTGGCTTCCTCGATTACACATGAGTTCAACAACATCCTGATGACGGTGATCAATTACGCCAAGATGGGGCTGCGACACAAAGATCCGGCAACGCGAGACAAAGCGTTTGACCGCATCCTGAACGCGGGCCAGCGCGCTGCCAAGATCACGACTGGGATGCTCTCCTACGCCCGCGGAAAAGCGAGCCAGCGCGAGGCGTTCCGCCTGAGCCAGCTTGTGGAGGATGTCCTGATCCTGGTGGAGAAGGACTTGCAGGTCCACCGCGTCCGCCTGGAAAAGGCTCTCGCGGAGGATGTTTGGGCCGAAGTCAACTCCGGTCAGATTCAGCAGGTGCTTATCAACCTCATCATCAACGCCCGCCAGGCCATGGGGACCGGTGGAACGCTCTTCCTCGGCGTGTCCCAAAACAGCGAAGCCGGGACCAGCGAGATCACCGTCCGCGACTCCGGCTCGGGTATCCCTGCCGACAAGCTGCCGAAGATCTTCGATCAGTTCTACTCCACCAAAACCCCCGATGCACAAGGCCAGGGTGGCAGCGGGTTGGGTCTCGCCTTGTGCAAAGAGATCATCGACACGCACCGGGGCCGTATCCGAGTCGAAAGCACCATCGGTCGTGGGACGACCTTCACTTTACGTTTTCCAATGATCCCGGCCCCGACTCTAGTCCGCCCCTCCCCCGTGGTCACCCAGAAGGCAGGCTGAGGGCGGGCACGCTCGTCAACACTCGACACTCGATTGCTGTCATGGCCAGATTTGATGGCTTCTTCGACCCGTCGAAGCCACCCAACTCTTTGAATGAAGTGGTCGTGTCGTGGGCGTTCTGGCCGATTGATGCCACCATGCGTTCCAACGCCGACTTGGGTAAGGCAGGTGAGTGAAAATAGTCTCCCCGCAAGACGGCCAGTCTAGGCCGTCTTGC
>JANOKO010000890.1:0-1187 GCA_031419335.1 Planctomycetota bacterium | reverse complement strand
GAGAATTTTCGACTTGTAGATCGCGGGGTCGGCGTCGAGGCCCTCGGGGGCGGTGTCGCCGCAGTAACAGACGAGCGGGGTGCGGACTTCGCCGCTGACATCAATGCCGCTGTAACGCAGGTCGCGGATCTGGTCGCCGGACATCCCCACGTACTCCGGCTTCAGCTTTTTGCGCCGTTCCCAGATGATGTATCCGCGTGAGGGGACCGTGTGCTTGGTATCGAATGCCGTCACGAGATGTTCGCGCGACAGTTCGAACTCATCGCCCGGCTTGACGCCGATGAGTTGGCAGAGCATCCGCCCGCGATCAAGACGTTGCCAGGACTTCAGCATGCGGTCGACGAACTCGACGATCTCTTCGGGCACATAAATGATCGGTGGCTCCATCTTCATCATCTTTCGCCTCGCGACGAACGCGGGCAGGGCCGCCAAATGATCGAGATGGGCATGCGTGATGAAGAACGTTTGCGTCCCCATGAATGACCAGGGACTCCCCCCCATGTCGAACCCGATCTTCAGCTCCGGGATGCGCCAGTAAGTCTGCACAGCCGCCCGCGACCAGCCCTCAATCGTGAGGCCGCCATGGGTGTGCGTGTGTAGAGGGAGATTGTCGACCATGGGGGAAATCGTTGAGGGTTGAGGGTAAAGAATCAATATCGGAACGAAGTTTAGCTGTTGGGCCTGCTAATCTTGTTCTCAATCGAACTGAGACGGGATTCTGCCTGGGACAACAGTGCGTTCTGGCGACTGATAAGCGACTCGGCGTTGTTCAAGAGTTGGGACGCTCGTTCTGCGTTCTGGAGTTGGATCACCTGGATCTTCGCTAATTCAGCACAAAGTCGATTTGATTGGGACAACTGCCGCTCGTATTCTTCGGTCTGACGACGGCTGGCTTCGTGCTGCCTGTCACGATCATCCAACTGGAGGCGAGATGCCTCGAGTTGGTGTTTGTACTCCTCTTGCTGATGTCGAGTTTCCTCTTGTTGTTTGCTGGTTAACGCAAGTTGTTTATCAGCCTCGGCTTGCTGACGCTTGACCGTTTCCCATGCCTTCTCGCTGCTGCTTTTCCCGAACCAACTCATCGCTTTCTCCGACTGCATTCTGTCGTGATCGTCCTAAGTCTCGCAGAAGCGAGGAACCACGGGGACAAGACTCAGTGGCGGGGCAGTCAATTCGCCACGCTTGCC
>JANOKO010000889.1:0-4496 GCA_031419335.1 Planctomycetota bacterium | reverse complement strand
CGGCCAACTCGCTGCCGCCGCTTCAACAACTCCCGCTGGAACGGTTTTTCCGCGATGAAGATATCGACATCAACGCCTTGACCCTGAATGTAGCAGCGAAACTTGACCAGTGGCATCCCGGCCACCTCATCGATCCAACCGGCGCGATAGCTTTCGGCAACGGTGTAGCCCTCGTTCTCGACGGCATCAAATAGTTCAACGAGTCGTTCTCGCGAAATGTCGATCGTGAAATCGAGATCGTAGGTCGGGCGCGGTATCCCATAGGCTCGGACCGCCACCCCGCCAATCACGGCATACGAGATTCCAAACCGCTCCATCACGGCTGTGATATCTCGAAGGGCCACTCCGATGTCATTCATCACAGCCCCCGGATGTAGACAACTTCGTCAGGATTCGGCGAGTTCGATCATCATTCTGCTTTCGGAGCAATGCGAACTTCCGCTCGACCTGCTCAGGGGATCCGTAAAACAGGTACGGAGTGCTGGCGCGAATCATACCCAACGTGATCCGCAACCTCTCACTCGGCGTCATCCGGCGATACGCCTCCAAGGTTTCGGGATGCAGCATGGGAACCTCCGGGAGCGAGAGTCGGGACTCCTTCATCCTACCGGAGTGCAGGCAGCCTGCCGAGTCCAGACTTCCTCATGAAAAAAAGACAGGGAACTCGGAACGAGTCCCCTGTCCTGTCACGGATTCTGCACAATTCGGCGAGCGGTTTCAGTACCGCAGGCTCGTCTGGATGTAGAACTGGCTAGCGTCATCTCGCCGTATCGCAGCCTGGCGACTGATGAAGTCGCCGTACCAGAACCAGGAGTACCCCGCTTGGATGTCCAAGTTGGAGTTCACGGAGTAGTACCCGAACAGGTCGAGGGCCTGACCCAGGTCGGTGCCGTTGCCCGGTGCCCCGACGGGAGCCCCGGCGATGTTGTAGGCCCGGTCTCCATCCGATGCGAGATTGAAGAAGTGATAGGCCCCGGTCACACCGGTCTTGGCCGTCGGCTTCACGTCGACTTGCAGGGCGTAGTCCAGCAAGTTCTGGCCTGCCAGGTTGTCGCTGATCGCCCAGTACGCATGGCCTAGCGGGAACATCGTGTAGAACGTGTTGTTCTTCCCGTCGGTCGGACTGTTGTCGCCCGAACCGTAGTACAACAGTCCGCTGACGCGGGGGCTCCACGGGGCATTCTTCCAGGTGTGACCCAGAACACCAGTTGCGAAACCGGCCTGGACATCTCGGTCATTGTCTTCCCCAAACTGGTAGGCCCCCTCGACATCCACGTCCCAAACTCGCCCGCCATCCATCGGGACCAGTTCGGTGAATCGCGAGCCAAGCGTGTGGCGGTGTCCATCGGCTCGCGCGGGAACCTGGATGTTGTCCTGCAACCACAGGTAGTACAAGTCGATGTTGGTGTTCTCAATGGCGGTGTAGCTGAAGTAGGCACCGCTCAGGAACACATCCCGGTTGGCCTCGTCAAACTTGTTGTCGAACTCGACGACGGTATTGAACCCCGTGGCGCTGTTGACAGGGTTCACCGAGAAAATATTGAGTTTGTAGTCCTTCTCCTTGACGATGTAATTCAGCCCCTCGAAGTTCCGCCGGGTGTTGGCCCAGTCGAGCGGAGAGACCAGCCGCTGCCGACCGAACAGGAGCTCTTGGCGTCCAGCGCGAATCGTATGTGTGCCGGTGCCGGTCTCGAAGACTTCGACATCTATGAAGACGTTCTGGAGATCCCAGCGGTTCTCGTCAATGGCCTGCGTGGGAAGGTCTTCGCCGAAGCTGGCCGCGTCGATGCCTTCCACATAGAACCGGAAGTTGTCCCCGGCCTTCAAGTCCAAGTAGTGCCGCCAACGGGTCAGGTTGTAGGTGTCCTGTCCCGGACCGCCGGGCTGGAGCCGGTTGTCCTGGCTCATGTATCTGTGGCGAAATTCGCCGCCACTCGAAAACACGAAGTTGGTGTCGAGCATCTCGAACTTCATCAACTTCGCCTCTTCGCCGTACACGTACTCCGCTCCCGGCTTGCTCTTATATGAGAAGTCGTTGTCGAAGTAGACCGGCTTGTAGGGACCGGTCGGCGGCAGCAGCTTCGGGCCAGGAAAGACCGGCGGCACCTTCTTCTTGGGGGCGGGCTTGGGCTTGGGGGTTGGAGCCGGGGTCGCCACAGCCTCTGCCCCTTCGGTAGACACAGGAGCTTCGGCAGAAACTGCCACTGGGGTTTCGGGCAGCGTGTCCTCCCCAGGGTCGGCAGCTAGGGAGAGCCCTTCCATCGCAACAGAAATCAACAGCAGACCGATACAGGCTTTCGCCCATCCTTGGGGAAACATTCTGCGCACTCCAAACATCGATGAGGTGGTCACAACTCTCGGCGGAATTGTTTGACGGAGGGACCGAGAGAGGGTGTCGAGCGCACTTTCGGTGTCGGAGCAGGGGCGGTGGGGATGTGACCGAAAGAGGGAGGTTTCCGTCGTCATTTTCAGTTCCGCTCGAAACAGGCGCTACAACCCGGTCATCTCGCCACGTCGGCTGTCCCGCTCCGCAGGATCAATGGATTGGTCTCCGAAATCAAACAGAGGCGAGACCAGGGTGTTCCAGAGACGAAACCGGGAGGAGTCCGTTCTACCCCATCGAGTCCTGGAGGTCGCCCGCTCAGCGACCAATTGCGTGTCGTCAAAGTGGGACATTATCTGAACGTTGACGCGGCTTGGCATTCTCGTATTCAAGCTCAACGTGAGAGCGAAAGATCTTGATCATCGAGCCCCACCCATCACCTCGCATGGATGTGGAGCAGAGTCTGCCTACTGACCGTGCAAACGTGCGATTACTGTTGGCACATTCAGGAAATGAGAACCAGGTGAGTCATTAGAAGCGAGTTTGTTTCCCTGCGTTTTAGCTCACCAAGCAGAATGTCCGCACCGAATCTGTCGAAAGTTGGCATGAGTGTCGCATAGAGGACACTCGAACTCAGCGCTCACTGATTCCACCACGAATACATTCGCCACAGGAACCATTGGATGTCTGGACTCACGCGCCGCAGTTTCATCGCCGGAACCGGTCTCACTCTCTGGGCGGGCTGCTCAGGAGGAGCTCCTTCCGAGACCACACCGGCGGGGACGACTGCCACACCCGCCGTGGGACCAGTGGCCTCGGCCAGCGAAGCCCCGGAGGTCACCGACATCAAGATCGGGATCATCGCTCTCACCGATTGCTCTCCGTTCGTCATCGCCTACGAGAAGGGGTTCTTCAAGAAGTACGGCATCAACGCCACAGTCTCCAAGGGGGCCAGTTGGGCGGCAATCCGTGACTCGTTGTCGAATGGCGACATCCAGTGTACGCACATGCTGCTGGGGATGCCGATCGCCTCGACGATGGGGCTGTTGGGAGCCCCCAAGAAGCCGATGATTGCCCCTTGGATCATCAACCGCAATGGGCAGGCGATCACGCTCAAGGCCGACCTGAAGAGGAAGGTGGCAGCCGATCCGAAGGCTCTCAAGCCACTCGTCGACGCGGCCAAAGCGGCCGGGACACCGATGACATTCGCCATGACGTTCCCGCCGGGGACGCATGCGATGTGGATGCGTTACTACCTGGGAGCGGGGGGAATCAACCCGGACACCGATGTCTCGCTGGCCACGATCCCGCCGCCGCAGATGGTGGCCAACATGAAGGTCGGCAAGATGGACGGCTTCTGTGTCGGCGAGCCGTGGAATGCCCGCTCGATCAGCGAAGGGATCGGGTTCACCTCAATCACGACCCAGGCAATCTGGAAGGACCATCCGGAGAAGGTGTGTGCCTTCAGTGAAGAGTTCGCGGACAAGAATCCCAAGACCGTCAAGGCCATCCTCAAGGCCCTGCACGAGGCCAGCGTCTGGCTGGATGACCTCAACAACCGCAAGGAACAAGCCAAGATCGTCTCCGCAGCCACCTACATCAACTGCCCCGAAGAGATCATCTACGACCGCCTGATGGGCAAGTACGACTACGGCGATGGCCGCATGGAACAGGACCCGAACTACATGATCTTCAGCAGCCGCAACTGCAACTACCCGCAGGCCAAGTACGGCGTGTGGTGGCTGAGCCAGTTCCGCCGCTGGGGGATGGTTGAAGGGGCACCGGACTACGAGGGCGTGTCGAAGAAGGTGCTTCGCTCGGATATCTACGAAGAGGCCATGAAGGAGATCGGCTACACCCACGGCGGTCCCAGCATGGAGCCGGAGACGCTGTTCGATGGCGTGACGTTCGACCCGACCAAGCCGGAGGAGTGTGCCGCTTCGTTTGCAATCAAGAACCTGAAAGGGTGAGCAGCACGGCGCTAGCCCAATGGCACTTACTTTACCTTTGCCTCTGGGGGATCGCGAGGGGGGTTTCGGGTTTTGAAGTGGGTGGATTTGGGGCGTTTCTTGTAGACCTCGCGCTCGTAGTGGCGGTCGGGGCGGTTGGGGAGTTTGTCGCGTTGGGCGTGGTGTAGGGCGAGGCGGTAGCGCTGGCGGCAGTGGGCCGGGTC
>JANOKO010000888.1:0-13774 GCA_031419335.1 Planctomycetota bacterium | reverse complement strand
ACCCCGGCCCTCTCCCCCACAGTCGAGTCTTCTCCGAAAGCCATGTCGATTGTGGGGGAGAGGGGGCAGAACCTTGGAAAACGCCTTGCGGGAATCCTTCACGGCGTTGCCCAACGGGGTTTCGCCTCGTAGCCCAGGGTTGCACGCGCAGCGGGCTACCCTGGGACCACCAGTGGTTCGGCCCTCAACCCCAACGGGGTTGCGTCCATTACGTGAGGCCAGATCCACGGTTTCAGGCACGGAGTCGATGCAACCCCGTGGGGGTTGGAATTGCCCGACCTCGCCCCCAATTCGTCAGATGAACCGGTCAAGAACACCAGGCGCCCCGAAGGGGGCAGCCACACACCAGCCCAGAGCAAAGCTGTACGGCAACAGCCATGCAGCACCGCCCGGGGTCGCGGTTTGATTTGGTGGGTTGGAGTCCAAACTTTAGGCTGCTCCGGGGCAGGCGAAAGCCTGAACTCCAACCCCAATACTGAGTCCTGACGAGGCGCTGGCCAGTGTTGTTTCGCCCTTTCAGGGCTGGGGTCTGAGTGACTCACGACCCAGGGCGGCGCTCCCGCTGGTCGCTCTGCCCTGGGCTGATGTGTGGCTGCCCCTTCGGGGCGGAGTCGTGAGTACATATCGCGGAATCGTCTTCGCCACTCACCCGCCCAGATCCTGGATGATCTCTTCCGTCGCAGCCAGTTGCTTGTGCAACCCGGCCAGCGTCTCGCGAATCCCGGCGACGACTTCTGCCGGAGCCTTGGCGACGAAGGCGGCGTTGTTGAGTTTGGACTCGTGGCCGAAGATGTGTTTGCGGATCTTTTCGGCCTCTTTCTTTTGCCTGCCGAGTTCGGCTTCGGGGTCGATGATGCCCTTCAGGGGGATGTAGCCGTCGGCGTCGCCTAGGGAGAAACCGGCGAATCCGGCGAAGAAGGCTGTTGGTTGGTCGAGACACCTTCTACGATACACTGATCGAGTGGACGAAAACCGGGAATTCTTGTCGCAGAGAACGGTGATCCCTCCGGCGTGTTGGCGGTGTCTCCAGGAAGAGATCCCTGTGGGAGCCGGGGCTGTCCCGGCGGAACTCCTGCCTGAGAACGCACTTCATGGCCTGGTTTCGAAGAATTGTCACATGGTTATTCGTGGCCGCTGTCGTGGCTGCGATCGCTTATTCTTTTCGAATCCAGCCACTGGATGTCGACTGGTCGACCGTTTCTCGCGGCGCACTGGAAGTGACCGTCAACGAAGACGGTCGGACTCGGATTCGAGAGAAGTACACGGTCTCGACTCCGCTGGCGGGTCAGTTGCAGAGAGTGGTCCTCAACCCCGGCGACCCGGTGTCTGCGGGAGAGACGCTGCTGGCGACAATTCTGCCCACGGATCCCGACCTGCTCGACCCCAGGAACCGCGCCTCCGCCGCAGCTCGCGTGAAAGCCTCCGAAGCCGGCGTCAGTCGTTCCGAGGCCAATGCCGCAGCCGCCAAAGCCGCGATGGATTCGGCCAAGTCGATGCTCGAACGCCGGTTGCGCTTGCGGCAGGGAGAGGCGACGTTCGATCAAGCCGTCGAAGACGCCCAGATGCTGGCCCGCATGCGATCGGAAGAACTGCGGTCGGCTGAGTTCGCCCGCGAGATTGCCAAGTTTGAGCTAGAGTTGGCGCAGGCGGCACTGGTCCGGACGACTCCGGGCGACGACCCGACGGGGGCGAGTTGGCATCTCGATGTCATTTCACCGATTCAGGGAACAATCCTGCGGGTGTTTCAGGAAAGTGCGTCAGTCTTGCCAGCCGGAACTCCGTTGATGGAGATTGGTGACCCGCACGACATCGAGCTCGAGGTGGATGTGCTGTCGACCGATGCGGTCAAAATTGCTCCCGGTGCCCAGATGCACATCGAGCATTGGGGCCGAGAGACTATGTTGGACGCACGTGTCCGCATCATCGAGCCAGGGGCCTTCACAAAGGTGTCGGCTCTGGGTGTCGAGGAGCAGCGGGTGAACATCATCGGCGATCTAGTGTCTCCCGTTCCCGAGCAGTTCGGCGACCGGTTTCGGTTCGAGGCCCGCATTGTGACCTGGCGCGGGGAAGATGCGCTGAAGGTGCCGACGAGTGCCCTGTTCCGGCACGGCACCGACTGGGCTGTGTTCGTAGTCGATGTCGCCCAGACGGCCCATCGGAAGATCATCAAAATCGGGCATCGCAACTCAGACGAGGCCGAAGTCCTGGATGGCCTCACTGAGCACGACCAGGTCATCATCTTCCCCAGCGATCAGGTCGCCGAGGGAGTCCTCCTCAAACTCAAGGCCAAGTAAGTGCCCCCGCCCGGTGACGCCTCGCGCGAGTTCGCGACCGATGTCGTGCAGCAGCTGCGCGAAGCGGGGCATGTCGCGCTGTGGGCCGGCGGGTGCGTGCGAGACTTGCTGTTAGGGCGCGGGCCGAAGGACTTCGATGTCGCCACCAGTGCCACTCCGGAGCAGGTGCGGACGCTGTTCGGAAAGCGGCGAACGCTAGCGGTGGGCGAGAGTTTCGGCGTCATCATCGTGCTGCCCCCGACGAAGTCCGCAGAACCGGTGGAGGTCGCGACCTTCCGCACCGAGGGGGCGTACCTCGATGGTCGCCGCCCGACCGAGGTCGCGTTCTCGACTCCTGAAGAGGACGCCCAGCGCCGCGACTTCACCATCAACGGCATGTTCTACGACCCCATCGAGCCCAAGGTTCTCGACTATGTCGGCGGTGAGGCCGACCTCCACCGGAAGATCCTGCGAGCGATCGGCGATCCCCACGCACGCATGACCGAAGACAAGCTGCGCATGCTGCGGGCCGTTCGATTCGCAGCCACCCTGGAGTTCGCTCTCGATCCCACTACGCTGGCCGCCGTGAGGCAGATGGCCCCCGAGATGCGGGTCGTCAGTGCGGAGAGAATCGCTCAGGAGCTGCGCCGAGTGCTGGCACATCTCACCCGCGTACGTGGGTTTCGACTGCTGGTTGAGACGGGTCTGCTGGAGGTTCTATTCCCCGAGGTTGGCCAGAGCAGCATCGAACAAATCACCGCCACGCTCGAGCATCTCCCCTCCAGTACCCACTTCGAACTCGCCACAGCCGCCCTCTTGCAGCAGATCCCCTGTCCCGTCTACGAGCCTCGGACTGCTCACGAGGCCACCGGCACCGTGTGGGAGATCACGCGGCGTTTGAAACTCTCGGCGGAGGAGTTGGCCGCCATCGCCTGGCTGGTCGGGCACCTCGACTGCTGGAATGATGCCGAGCAGCAGTCCGACGCTCAGCTCAAGCGCGTCCTTGCGCATCCCCTGTCGCGGGATTTGCGGTGCCTCATCCGAGCGGTACGAACCGCCGCGTGCCTGCCTGTGGCCCCGATCCAATTCGTGGATGACTTCTCCGCCCGCCACACACCCGAGCAGATCAACCCCCCGGAACTCATCACTGGTCGCGACCTGATCTCCCTGGGCCTCTCTCCCGGTCCCCGGTTTAAGCAGTTGCTTGATACGGTCCGCGATGCTCAACTGAATGGAGAGGTCCGCACGCGTGAAGAGGCTTTGGCACTGATTCAAACGTCGTGACTCCATTCGCAGGGATGGGTCACCCCGCCTGGAGCGAAACAAGAGTGAGACAGAAACACAACAGCTGATATCCACCCGCAATGCCAGCATCAAGGTGTCGGCCTCTATCGGAATTTCCACTCCCTACTTCTTCTGCCACACATCCCGTTCGTCCAGCACGGCTCGCGGACCCTCCCCATTGAGCCACTCTTTGGCCTGTTCATTTCCCCTCAAATAGGCATCCCAAAACGCGGTACTTCAGCGCCAAGATGACGCGGTGGTGGTTCGGGTTCCGCTGGTGTTGTTCACCGGGCAGTGCCCGATCTGTGAAGACCGAGTGCTCAGCCTGGTCCAGGACGACTTCATATTTCCCGCCCGGAGGCAACGCAGAATAGACGAGCCGTCTGTTCTCCGGGGTCGCGGTTCCAATCGGGGCCGAATCATGGGTTCCCGTCATGAGCATCCACGGGATGTTGACACTGCCGAAAGCAGTCTGGGGATCGCCAGTCACCGGAATGCTGGGACTGCAGAGCAGTGCGGCTTTGATTCGAGATTCCGTCAGTAGCGATCCTCCTCGCGGCAGAGACTGTCCACTGACAGCCTGGGTCGTCACCGCTCCAAAGGAGTGACCCGACATCCCCACCTTTTCCAGGTCGAGTGTTTCGAACAATTCATGTCCGGATTGGCAGTTCCACTTCTCCAGTTGGTCGAGGACAGCGGGCACGTCCTGGGCCCGCAGGAGGAAGTTTTGCCATCCCGCAGCTTTCTTCATCTCCCCCATACGTTCTGCCAGTCGCTTGCCCTGCCAGACAGAAGTATCGCTGCCAGGATGCTGCAGGAATACCGCTATGTAGCCACGAGCTGCCCAGTGCTCCCCAAGGAAGACACTCCCCTCACGAGAGCCACCCAGGCCGTGGCTGAACAGAATGACGGGTGCAGATTTGACCGCATCCGAACGGTAAACCCGGATGGGAATGTCCCGCTGGCGCGACTCATCACGGATCGTGATGTCGAATGGTTGAAGCTTGCCCAAGTGCTGGTTCGTGAGCGGGTGATAAAGTGTTGTGACACGATCCTCAGCGACAACCGGCCGAGACAACCCCAGGCACACGATCGCGACCATCAAACCACGAGACCACATCGCCGAATCTCCAGAACCTGAGTCGCATGGGCTTTAAGCAGAAGCCGTCACAACGTGTGCAACTGTGCCACAGACTGGTTTAACCCACCAAGCCCACAGAGGTTTCGCACAAACATGCGCACCGGGATTTTTTATCGCCGGTGTTGCGCAGATTACCCAATTGTTCGTTGGAAAGATTCGTTGCCCTCGTTTTTTCTGTTCGGGGATCGACGCGGGTTTGAGACCCTCACACGGTCCTGTTATATAGAGGTGATCCACCCTTTTCTCTCACACCGAGGCTCATCATGGCTGACAATCCCCTGAATTCTCCGTTGAACGCACCGCAAGAACCAGAAGCCGGAGTTCGCATCGAACTCGACGATACAGGCGTGGACGGCCTGTACTCGAATCTGTGCCGGGTCTCCAGCACACCCGAAGAAGTCATTCTGGACTTGGCACTGAATCCGAATCCGATGGGGGCTCCCGTCCAGAAGATCCGTGTCGCACAGCGTGTGATCCTGAACCACTTCACCGCCAAGCGACTGGCTGCACTCCTGACGGCGACGGTACAGCGTCATGAGCAGGTCTTCGGTCGCCTCGAAACCGATATCCGCAAGCGAGTTCAAGGCGACATCAGCGCACGCTAAACCTTTGCTGCCAGGGCACGTTTCCGAAGTGCTCTGACAACCAGCATCATTCCGTCAGCGAAACACAGGCGGTCGGGACGGTCACAGAAGTGGCTGTTCTCGGCCGTTTTCTCGTCTGCCGTCGATGGCAGACGGGTCACGAGAAATGCCGCTGGTTGCGGGACGGTCCAACGCCTGAAACGGGTGCCAGACATGTGCTTGCGAAAGCCGTCGTCTTCGATCAGCGAAAGACCTCTGACTTGTCCTCAAGGGCTTTAGACCGAAGGCAGGTGCCGTTTGGAGCACTTCCCCAATGGGAGGGCCCTCGAATCGAGCGACCACGAGCTTCAGGCAGACATTCCTGCTGACTCGCCCGTCGACCCACTCAGAAAACGATCAAGCTGTGACAGGGTGTGGCGTCGATGTTCACCGACGATCACGAGGAATCCTCCGGCCAGGAGTGATGGCGAGACAGAGCACGAGGACCGTAAGATCCGTGAATGAACAGCCCCGGTTCTCGATCAACCCCTGGAGCCTCGGATGACGCGGTTGTTGACCTGTCTGTTTCTGTCTCTTGCGAATCTCGACTCACTCGCGTTGCATGCCGAGCCACCGCGTGTGGTGTCAGCCACAGCGGCTCCCGACTGGGACCAGCGGTTTCAGCGGACCAGCGGGTGGATCGGAGCGGACGGCAACTACTCGGTGCCGGTGGCTCCGGACCGGCTGTTGTGGTTCTATAGCGACACTCTGCTGGGACGGGTCGAGCAAGGGCGGCGCGTCGACTCAAAGATGATCAACAACTCAGTCGGGGTCCAGACGCCGACGCCCGACGGGCCGCAGATCGAATTCTTTCATGGGACAGACGCCCAGGGTCTGCCCGCCTCTCTGTTCGTACCCGAGGACACGAAGCACTGGTACTGGTTGCTGGGGGGCACCTGCGTCGACGCTCGCGTGCATCTGTTTCTCTGGGAGTTCGAGAAGTCTCAAGAGCCCGGCGTGTTCGGGTTCGCCAATGCCGGTGTGACTCACGCTGTGATCGAGAACCCGCTCGCCCCGCCGCCCCAGTGGAAGGTCTCTCGGAAACCGCTTCCGTGGACAGAACTCACCCAAGAACGCCGCACTCTCTTCGGTTCAGCGGTCATGCAGTACGGCGACATGGTTTACATCTATGGAGTCCAAGAAGCACCGCTGAAACATCTCTCGTCACGCCAGTTGCTCCTGGCCCGCGTGCCAGCCGCCTCACTCAGTGACCACAGCCGCTGGGAGTTCCGCACGACTTCGGGCTGGTCGAAGGACTTTCGCGAGTCATCCCCGATCGCATCCGGGATGGCCTCCGAGTCTTCGGTCAGTCACCTCCCCGCGTTCGATCAGTTCCTCTCCATCAGCCACGGTGACCTGCTCTCCCCCAAGATCAATGCTCGATTTGCCGACCACCCGTGGGGACCTTGGTCGGAGCCGGTCGTGGTGTGGACCTGTCCCGAACCGGCGGCGAAGAAGGGCTACTTTGCCTACGCCGGGAAGGCCCATCCCGCGCTGTCGTCTGGCGACGAACTGCTCATCACCTATGCGGTGAACTCGTTTCAGTTCGGCGATCTGTTCTCAGACAACAGCTTATACTGGCCCCGGTTTGTCCGAGTGAAGCTGGCAAGACTGCCTTCGAAAGACAAGTAGAATCGTACAGCAGGCGCAATCCTGATTCACGCGGTGGTGTGTCACTCGATTCAAAATGCAGGCACAACCGGGACTGCCGAAATCTGCCCTGCCGGGATGGTATTTCCGAAGGAGGCATTCATCACAGACGGGGCAGTCCCGTTGTTGCCGGGAACCATCACGGGAGACGGTACGGGGTATCCAGAGTTCCATGTGGGAGCATCGTGGAAGGATGCCTGTGTGGGATAACTGCTGAGCATTTCGGTGTGAGGAGTCGAAGACAGCATGTCTCCAGGAGGTGATCCGTGAAACGACTGCTGCGGCTGGAAGAACGTCGTGGTGGGTCGGGCGGCGTTGTAGAACTGTGGAGACGAATTGGGAACGGCGACTGTGTTGGGGTAGGCCGAGGTGGGGTAGGTCTGTTGACCGTTCATCAGAGGGGCTGGGGACTGGGACCAAGTCGCTGGACCGGTGGGGGGCGAGTACACCATGCCTTGGGCAGGATTCATGCTGAAACCCATCGGAGCTGTTGCGACTGGCAGGCCAGCCTGGGAACCGGACCAATTTGGGTCGCTGGTCGCGTGACCAGCCAACTGTGAATGCGGAGACGTGAATGCGGGGTATGCCGATGCTTGCAGTGTCGGGTCATACATCGGCATGGCCGCAGCCATCAACAGAGCGGGCGATCCGTAGACATCACTCCCGAGCGAAGCGAGTTCAGCCTGAGCATCGGGTTGCTCTGGGTCCATGAACAACGAACGGGCGTAGTCGGCAGCGGCCTCACCTCGACGCCCGGATTTGCCATGCACGCGCCCCAGTTGCTTGAGGGCACGGGAGTGGCGAGGGTTCTGACGGAGTGCCCGACGCAATTCGCTGTCGGCCCCATCCAGATCGCCTTGCTCGCCTTTGAGCCAACCGAGTTCTGTCGCGGCTTCCGGCGAGTACGGCTGAGTGGCCGCCCAAGTGTTGACCAGATCGTTGGCCTCAGCCGTGCGACCCTCTTCCATCAGCATGGCGGCCATGCCGTGATAGGCGGGTTGATGTCCAGGATCAAGGGTGAGGGCGTGTCGATACATCTTTTCCGCAGCCAAGTGATCGCCCTGTTGATCCATCGCAGCTGCGACGTTAAAGGCGTAGTCTGGACTGTGTGGGCGATCCATCAAGGCCCGTTCGAACTCACGCCGGGCGTTCGCGTACTCGCCCCGTTTGTAATAGGACTTACCGGACTCGTTCATGACCCAGCCATTGACTGGGCTGATCGGACTGCACCCGCAGAGCGAGGCTGCGATCGCCACCCACAGTATTCCGGCTGTGCCCAGCACCCAGCGGGAAACGGCCCAGACCGCCGGGGAGGAAGCGGATCGGGAAGACACCAGAGAGTTGGATTGCATAGTACTCAATTCCTGACGCGAAGCAGCCAGTGTGAGGTTGCGAAGTGCGAGGGGAAGGGAGGGGTCAGCCGGTTCTGGAACGAACCGACGGCAGGAGATGGGGGCTTATAGGCACGGGTTTCAACGGACCGCAAGACGACCTGACCGGTGGAAACGGCTGTAGGTGGAATTGTGCAAAAATGTCTCAAGTTTGAGGCGGCAGAGGCCGTGGCCACTCGTATTGAATGATGAAAAGCGGCAACATTTGCCACTCGTGGGTTGCAATCGTGCGACGCGGCTTGGAGAGTGGTGGCCTCAGCAGAGCTGCTTTGCTTAGGACAAATCGGTGACGTAACCTGTATTCAGAAAATGTGTTACCGTCAGTCGACACGCTTTCACCGAACAGAGTTGCAATCCGGTTCTCGCGTGGGCGCTCGATTTGCAATGCTTCGATCGGTTCGGCGACGTTTGACCTTCGTCTCCAATGAAATTCTTCACAGGGCGAGCTTGGTGAATCAACGCGACCTTGCCGAAACCGCAACCATCTTTGCCCGGCATGCGGACCTGCTGATTGATGGCGACCATCCGATTGAGTCGACGGTCATCGAGGAGTATTGGGTTGCGTGTCGCTGTCGCTGGAAGAGTTGGAGTGCCAGCGGACAGGCTGGGAAAACATTTTCAGAATTGTCCCAGCTCGCCGAAGAGATCATGGTCGCGGAAATGCCCACCCGCGTCTGGACAGCACTGTACTATGTGCATTGCATGGTTCATCAAAATTCCGAAGGGTTGCGTCTCGTGCGGCAGACACTGCAATGGCATGTCGAGGCTCGGCAAACGACGCTGCAACAACTGATTGATGACTACCAGCGGACGGAACTGAGCGGTCTGCTTCGCTTGGACCGTGTCCGTCGGCGAGTCGAACGCTGGACCGACTTCTTGATCGGGACCATCACTCGCCACGGCGTCGCCCTCCATCTCGCCTTCGATCCCGACCGCTGCCGCAACAATGCGGAATCGATGCAGGACGGTCCCACAGCCGAGGCCGTCTGGCCACTGACCATCGCGGGTTTGACCCGTAGCTTTTCGACGGTGCCGCATTTCTCGGAGGAGTCGGCCCGGAGTCATACTGCGGTGTTGAAGGCCCAGTTGGCCGCATTTCCCGCGGGCGCGTTTCGGAATGATGGTCGCCCGTTGTCTGGCCCACTGAATCGAGTGGTCCAGAAACTGCTCGATCGGATTCCGCTCAGTCCACATGGTGCGAATTAGAGCGGTTTCGGGAGTGAGGGAGAGTGGTGTATGGTCGTGATGAAGCAGAACGGGTCGGTAAGCATCAGCGCATCACCCAGCACGGATCGGGTGGCATACCCTGAGCCTTCTGTATAGACCGGTGAGATAGGTCAGACTGCACACGCACAAGATGTCTTTCCTTTTGGACATGGTCACTGCTGCTCATTTTCAGACGTGTGTTGCTCAGCGGACTCGCTGACGCGTCGGGCTACGGGATCGGGCCACCGTCATTCGGCGAATGCACCCCAATCACACGAAAGGCCATGACACGGTTGACTTTTCCGTCTGCTCAATCGCAGAATCATTGATGAGGGACAGCTTCTGACATGTCTCGTGGTGCAACGTTGTCGGAATTGAGTCACGCGGAGAAGTTCGCGAGCAGAGATTATTGTGATCTTTCACTTCCCGCGGATGCTCCCTGAAAAGGAGAACTGGATCATGGGCGTATGTCTCAAATGTAAACTCAATCCCTGTCAGTGCGGGGCAGATGACGACCCGTCGCCATCTCCTCCCCCCGCTCCCTGTCCGTCGCCGTCACCGTCGCCGTCACCGTCACCGAATCCTCCCTCTGTGCCACGGTCGCCCGTGACTCCGTGACAGCGGTGTGGTGGGATTCTATGTGAGATGGGCCCCGGGGGCCGCCCAACGCTCCCCGGGTGTTGAGACTGGGTTCCATCCGACACGACGTGATCTCATGCACCACAGGGGTTCGACGTGTGGTTTCGCCAAGATGCCGATGAGGTGGCCCGTGGAGTACAAGACGTGTGTCACACGCTGACCCACTCGAAGAAACCCATCTGCTCCAGACGGCAGCGCAGTTGGTTCCGCAGCCCAAGGGTTAAGTTGGTGTGAGGCAATCGCGCGGGACCGACATCGACGCCGAGCATCCCCATCGTGGCCTTCGCAGCTCCCATGTACCCGAAACCGATGAGCAGTTCGATAAGCTGAACGGAGCGGAGTTGTGCTTGGCGAGCGGAGCTCAGGTCTCCTCGGGCGAAGGCGTCCATGACTCGCGATGACAGCGGAGCGGCAAAATTATAACTGCTGCCGACTGCCCCCTCAGCCCCGAGGGCCATCGCGGCGAGCAGACACTCATCCACACCCCAGGGGATGTCAAATCGGCCCTCTTCGGCATGCAAGCATTTCTGGAAGGCCATCTGGTCTGTATTCGTGAACTTAATTCCGGCGAGTGTCGGGATGCGGGCTGGGGCCACCGCCAGGAACTCGGGCATCGAGAACTGGACCCCAGTCAAGGAGGGGATGTCGTAGAAATAAAACGGCAAGGCTGGTGCCGCTCTGGCGATCTCAGCACAGCAGTCGATGAGCGTGTCGAGAGACCGGGGCTTAAAATAACTGGGAGACAGGGCTGCAATCGACAACGCTCCGAGAGCTTGCGATTGAGCCGCCAAGGTCCGCGAGTCACTCAGGCAATTCGAACCGACGTGGACAACCAGTCTGAGGGGCGAGCCGTTGACCACGACGCTCCAGCGCTGGGCCAGAGCGAGCCGTTCCTCGACCGTCAATGAATGGCATTCCCCGGTGCTGCCACCGATAAAAACGGTCCGCACCCCGGAGCGGAGCAAATGTTCGGCTTGTTTCTCGATCACATCCACATGGAGCTGTCCGTCCGCGTGGAACGGTGTATGAGCCGCAGCCACCAGGCCGTGGAGTTTCGTACTCATGGGGTGTGATCCTGAGGGGTGAGAGAGTCTTGAGGCCGGATGAGCAACACGAGTCCGATGGACAGTAAGGCCGCGCCCGCCACGGGTCCAAAGATGGCACTCAATGGGGCCTTGTGATCTCTCATCGCCCCAAAGCCCCAGTCGGCAAGCCCGCCGCAACTGATGCTGACGAAGTTCATGATTCCATAGCCCGTGGCACACAATTGGGGCGGAACGATTTGAGACAGAATGGGCATATTATTGCCGTCGAAAAATCCCCATCCGAAGCCGAATAGCAGCAGAAATACGATCGCGGTATTGAGCGAGCCATCGACGCCAAATCCAAAAATGGCGGGAACGATCATGCACATTCCAAGGGCGCTGACGTAGATTCGCCCACGAATGTTGCGACGGACCCAGCGATCGGCCAGCCAGCCTCCCAGCAGGGCCCCTCCGATCGCGGCGGATTGCCAATACACGGCAGCTGCGACACCCGCTTGTCCCTGACTGATCGCGTATTTCTGTTTCAAGATCGCGGGCATCCAGTCGCGTACGATCCATCCCGCAATGGCGGGGAGCGTGAAGTACAACACCAATAACAGGAACGAGGGATTCAGCAGCAACTGCTGGAAGACGATTGACGGAGAGGTCTGAGGGATGGCCGCGGAGGTCTTCGTGCGCGGGGCATCTCGCAGCAGCAGCCCCAACGGCAGTGCATAGACCATGCCCATAACACCGCACGCATTAAAGGCGAACCTCCACCCGAGATCCGGAGAATCGGCGACGTGACCGCCGAATCCTCCCGCGATGACGCCGCAGTAAATCGCCATCTGATGCATCCCCACCGCTCGCGATCGCGTGCCGCCCGTGTGGTAGTCCGCAATCAGGGCCAGTGCCGCCGGGATGTAAAAGGCCTCACTGATCCCCATCAGCGATCGCGCCCAGAGTAACTCGTGATAACTGGTCACATGCCCCGTCCACCACGTCACCGCCGACCAGACGAACAAGCTGGCGCAGATTGTGTAACGTCGGCCACAGCGATCGGCAACGTACCCCGCGAAGGGACTTAAAATCGCGTAGACCCATTTGAACTGACCCAGCATATAGCCCCAATGGGCTTGTGTCTGGATGCTGGGAATGTCCCCCATCACCGAATCCTTCATCGAGGCCAGCAGTTGCCGATCCAGGTAGTTGAGCAGCGCTACCGGCATCAGCATGGCCACCACCAGCCAAGCCATTCGTGCGCGAGTCGGGAAGGAGGAATCAGTCATCAGGAACTTACTCTTTCGCTCGGGGGGCCTCAGTCGGGGAGAAAGACCAGACCGCTGGGGAGCGGACGCCGGGGCGGGCCTCGCCGCTCGGCACGATCCACGATTGTCCCCATTGAACGCAAGGGACGGTCACCCGCGCCGCTGGAATTGTCACTGCATCGGCCCAAACGTCACGATGAACATCGTAGTGGAGTCCGCGTGAACTGAAGCCGCTGTGTTGTTCGGGTGCTACTCCGGTTTGCGATCCATCGTCGCCGCCGAGTACGAAGAATCCAGACGCCGTCGTGGGAGCCGGAGAAGGAGCTGCTACCGCGGGATGCGGTAAGTCGGCGATCTGCTTCCAGCCGGTCTGCGGCGAGAAGCGATACGCATCGTTCAGGTATCTCCGCTCGACTGTTCCCTTCGCCCCCGCGATCAACTCGGCTCCCCCGATCCACCAGAATGCCCCCTGAAAGCTGGCAGCGGTCGCCAAGATGCGGCCACAGCCTGGGCAGGGGGGAACTGTCTCCCACTCAGGGTTTGTGGCTGCCAAATCGATCCGCATGACTGCCCGAGACGCCGATGTGGAGTCAGCCTGCCTCTGTCCCCCAGCGACATACAATGTATCGCCAACCAGTGCCCCGCAGGCATTCGCCAGCGGGTGCGGGAGCGAGGGTAGGGGAGTCGACATAACTTGACCGTTCTTCCAGTCAAGGCGAAAGACTTGGGCGTGGTGTTGGCGGCTGTCACTCCCCCCGGCGCACACGATCCCGCCTTGATGGGTGACGCTCACTCCGTAACCGAGTGGTCGAGGCAAGCGGCCAGCAACCTGCCAGTTTCCGTCAGGTCGTTCGAGCACAAAGACCGTGTCAGACCACTGCTTGGTCCCGCCTTCCCAAGGTTTTCGACCCGGGAAGTTTGCCCCTCCAGCGACCAAGAGAGCCTCTCCGCTGACTCCAGCGAATGTCCCGGCGAAGCCTTCCGCGTCGGGGAGTGGTGGCAATGTCCGCCACTCTCCGGCGAGTCCGTGAGCGGACATCAGTGCGACCAGAAAGCACCAGCGCTGCAACATGAGGGACAACGAATGACGGGGGGAGGGCCAGCGGGCCACTGATGGAGACAAAACCAAGCCTCTCGCCGAGTGTTGCCACGGGGCTAGTGTCCCGTCAACTCTTGATCTTGGGGTTGAGCCAGGCCCACGCGGGAGGGCGAAGCTCCTGCTGAGCCGCGAGTCAGGGGACGCGTCGACTCGCAGTCGCGGCTCGGCAGGAGCC
>JANOKO010000887.1:0-1378 GCA_031419335.1 Planctomycetota bacterium | reverse complement strand
TTCGGGGCGAAGAGGAAATGAATTTCAAAGGCGTCCTCTTTCATTCAAGAGAATATTCTGCAAGAAAGCTTTCGAAGACTTCGTAAGAGTGGCTCCGGCCCCAACTGGGCCTGACTCGATAGCCCAGGGCGGAGCTCTGGGAACCCAGACACCAAACATTCCCTCAAGGCCCAACGGGCCGTCACTCTCCGATTCTCCACATCCAAGCGTGTCAAAGTCATGCCTCAATCCCTGTCCAATGTTCTGATTCATCTGGTCTTCAGCACGAAGCATCGACACCCGTTCCTGAGAGACCCTGGCCTTCGCGATGTCATGACGGGATATCTGATTGGGACACTGAAAAACTTGGACTGCCCCTCTCTCCGCGTCGGAGTCGTCGAGGATCACGTGCATATTCTCTGTCAGCTGCACCGCACGATGACGATCTCCACATTGGTTGAGAAAATCAAAACGAGTTCCTCATCGCGGATCAAAGAGGAGTCGAACCCCGCGGTCAAGGACTTTCACTGGCAGGCGGGCTATGGGGTCTTTTCGGTCAGCCAGTCCAATGTGAAGCCAGTCGTCGAGTACATTGAGAACCAGGAGGAACATCATCGCGAGCGAACCTTCCAAGATGAATTGCGGATTCTGTTGCAGAAGCATGGGATTGAATGGGATGAGAAGTACGTTTGGGATTGAGCGGGTGGCGGCTCGTTGGGCCTTGAGGGGGTGATGGGCCCACGTTTCCCAGGGCTGCGCCCTGGGCTTTCGAGTCGAGCCCCGTTGGGGCGAAGAGAATGGTGCTCGAATGTCGTCTCCACGCACCGCCCCATTTGACAGTCAATTCTAAAGTGCTGTTTCGCCGTTCTGTTCCTCTGACGAGACCATTCCATGACACGTCGCCGCATCGGTCAAACTGATCTTTGGGTCTCCCCCGTCGCCCTCGGCTGCTGGCCGATTGCGGGGATCACGAGTATCGGGGTCACCGATGCCTATAGCCTGGCCATGATCGGGGCTGCGCTCGATGCCGGTATCAACTTCTTCGACACCGCGTACCTTTCAAGACGAGTTGCGGATTCTCCTGCAAAGGCACGGAATCGAGTGGGATGAGAAGTACGTGTGGGATTGAGCGGGTGACGGCCCGTTGGGCCTTGAGGGAATGTTTGATGGCCACGGTTCCCAGGGCTGCGCCCTGGGCTTTCGAGTCGAGCCCCCGTTGGGGCGAAGAGCTTTCGACGACCAATGTCGTCTTCTTTCACTCAAGAGAGTACTCTGCAAGAACGGTTCCCGATGAATTCGGAAGATTGGCCTTGGCCCCAACGGGGCTAGACTCGATAGCCCAGGGCGGAGCCCTGGGAACCCAAACACCAAACATTCCCTCAAGGCCCAACGGGCCGCC